>NZ_JACAXD010000001.1:0-239513 GCF_013391485.1 Acinetobacter sp. SwsAc5 | reverse complement strand
GATAGAATTTGCACTCAACCATCGTCCTAGAAAAACACTAGGTTGGTATACACCGAGTGAAGTTATGGCTGGTTTTTATACTGTTGCACTTGCCGCTTGAATCCGCCGGATAAATAATCATCTCCTTCAAATGCTTACGCGCAATGTTCAGATCGTGTTTTCTGCCATCTTCAATCTGTATACTTACAATTTGCTTTAATTGGGGGTTAAAAATGACCTGTGTTTTTAGCGTATGTTTCTTCTTTTTACCACTATAGAATTTTCTTTGTTTTTTTGGGATGCTCAATCTGTGACTCAGTAACATCAACGATTACATAATCCCCCTCATTAAACTTTTGATTCCTTTTCGGCAATGCGAAAATCCGTGATTGAATCAGAGCATTTTCAACTTTCTGAATCGTACGATTCACATTACTTTCAGCTAGGTTATAGTCGGCGGATAACTCAATTTGAGTTCTATAACAGCGTAAGTAATTTAAAGTTAACAACAATTGATCATCTAAACACAACGAATGAGGTCTTCCAGATTTTTTCTTGGCAAGTTCAGCATGTTGTAACACTGATACCATTTTTAAGAATAATGGACGAGGAACTCCAACAAGTCGTTTAAATTCTTCATCATTAAATCTTGTTAAATTTTCATATTTCATGAGATGAGTATAAACAATTTTTTACTTTCGCAAGAGGTCTAATATTAGTGAAAAAATAATTAGTTTTATAGCTAATCATAGATTCCAAGATATTTTGAGGTAACAAAATTACAGGTCCAACAACTTTATTAGGCCCCCAAGGAGCGTGAGGAAGTGAAAATTTTGATTTTTTCCATTCGTTATCGATTGCACAAAAGAAATGAATAGCCTCTTTTGTTTCAGTCGTTTCTATACCTAATTTTTCACATTGTTCTAATGTATATTCTGCAAAATGTTTAAAGCAAATATTAGGGTTTGTTGACAATTCGTCTATGTTTGCGGCATGAGAGATATATCTCGCAAGGTTTTTTAGCTGCTATAAGGCATGGGACAGGAAATTTAGTCATTTTAAATGACTGGCACATAACGCAATAGCAGCAAAAAATATGCTCGCCCTGAAAGGCTGTGGCTAAAACTTTCTCAGATTGTGTTATGAAACTTAGCAATAATCTCGCTATTCCTTGCGTTTCATGCCTGATCTGCTCAGTTTTAGCCTACAGCGCAAGCCATTTATGAAATGTCAACAGACCCTAGTCGTTATATCTGAAATAGTGTCCGGACCTATACCATCTGCAACTAATATTAATTCTTCAAGATCTTCTAATAAGCCTGTCTGAGCTGCCTGAGAAGACTTTAAGCATGTGAGTATATATTCAACTTTAATATCGTGTGATCCTTTGCCATTTACTCCTTCTTTAGTTGCACCAATGCCAGTATATTTGGGCTCAGGAAAATGGGAGCATAATTTTCTTGCTTTAATTTCATCTTTTTCTTTAAGAGCTTCCATTAAACATTTCATAAAATTTTGCTGAGTAGTCAGAGCAGACTTGGAATGTATGTTCTCACAACGAGTTAAATAATAACTATCAATGTATAAGCGAGTATCTGTTTCCAGATTAGGGTCAAAGAAGTCAACTTCAAGTAAATTTTTATCTACCTTAAAGTGATTGAGGAATGTTGTCATTGTTTATTTCTCCTTTAATATTTATTTAAAATATCATTTAATTAGGAGTAAAGGGTGGTTTTTTTGATCAATTTGCGACAGATATTGTCGCACACATTTCAACCTCTTTTTTTGATTTAGTAAATTTATCCCTCGAATCTACATTGATTTTTTGACTCTATCTTGGCTCATAGATTGAAATAATTTTGTGCAAGACCCTGCCAGATATGGTTAAATGCCATCATTTTATTGTGTTTCACTCTGAAAGGAAAAATCATGCGCGCGTACAACTTCTGTGCTGGTCCTGCAGCATTACCGACTGCCGTACTTGAAAAAGCTCAAGCTGAAATGCTTGACTGGCATGGCAAAGGTCTTTCGATCATGGAAATGAGCCACCGTAGTGCCGACTATGTTGCCATGGCTGAAAAAGCGGAAGCAGACCTGCGCAAACTCATGAATATTCCTGAGAACTACAAAGTATTGTTCTTGCAGGGTGGTGCATCGCTACAATTCTCTGCGATTCCATTGAATTTGTTGGGTAAAAACAACAAGGCAGATTATATCCACACGGGTATTTGGTCTGAAAAAGCCTTAAAAGAAGCGCAGCGCTATGGCGATATTCATGTCGTTGAAGCGGGTATTCAGATTGAAGGTAAGCATGCCATTAGCGAACAAAGCCAATGGAACTTATCTGCCGATGCTGCCTATGTGCATTATGCAGATAACGAAACAATTGGTGGTTTGCAGTTTGCCAATATTCCAGAAACAGACAAACCGTTGGTATGTGATTTCTCATCAAGCATTTTATCTGCACCTTTAGATGTATCTAAATTTGGTCTGATTTATGCAGGTGCGCAAAAAAATATTGGCCCAGCAGGCTTAACCATTGTGATTGTACGTGAAGATTTGCTTGATCAAGCCAAGCCTGAAATTCCAAGCATTTTGAAATATTCAGCACAGGCAAAAAATGATTCCATGGTGAATACACCTGCAACTTATGCATGGTATTTGTCTGGTTTAGTGTTTGAGTGGTTATTGCAAAACGGTGGTGTAGATGCGATTCATCAAGCTAACCTAGAAAAAGCGAAATTATTATACGGTTATATCGATTCAAGCGATTTCTACGCGAATCCAATTTATAGCGCAAACCGTTCAATTATGAACGTTCCGTTTACTTTGGCTGATGCCGCACTGGAAAAACAATTCTTGCAAGAAGCTGAAGAAAACCGTTTGTTGAACTTGGCAGGTCACCGTTCTGTAGGTGGTATGCGCGCAAGTATTTATAATGCAGTGCCATTAGATGGCGTACAAGCTTTGGTTAACTTTATGGATGACTTTGCAAAACGTCACGGTTAATTGATAGTAGTAAAAAGCAAAAACCCAGCTGAATTAGCTGGGTTTTTTTATAGAAATAGGTGAAAAGTCATAGAGGCTTGTTGATGAGTGAAACTCAGAACACAAAATAGTGTAAGCCGTAGGCGGAGAGCAGCATGCCTAATGCAAAAAATAGGCAAGACATCGGGTCGAGCTGATAGCGTTGCTCAAGTTGATGTTCTACATGCTGTAAGTTTTCTTCTTGCACGATTTTCATAGATATTATTTTCCGATGATCTATTTATCGTTAAATATTTAAATACGGCTATATTTTTAGCATAAAAAATTGATTAAATAAAGTACTAATTTTATTTTAAATATAATATCTGCCAATAATGAATTAATTCTGTGTTGATTTTTAAAATCCGCACCACTCAAGGCTTTCAGATTATCTACGGTGCTTGGTGCAGATGTTTGGGTTTTAAAATAACTTATCCACATATTCGATTTAAAATATGGTTGATTTTGAATTTATAATAAATTTAAAGCTGTGGATAACTGCGTTTTTTTGAATTTAAAATGCTTAAATAAGCATCAATATATTCATACTATCAATAGCACGCTTTTAACAATCAAAAATTGATTATAAGCCATCAGTGAAATAAGTATTGAAAGTTCCTTCTCCCTGAGGAGAAGGCGAGGATGGGGGGATGATGAATATGAATTTATTATTTAGACAGCTACTTTGAGGTTTATTTTTAATAAACTACTGTTTTATATTGTGAATATTGGCTTGAATCCAAATATTGCCACGAATGTATTGTCCAATTTCAAAGTTTTGGTGCGCAGGATTTTTAGTTGCAAGACGAATTAAAATCGCAGGCTGATTTTCATCATGAATTAGAGTGACATCATAAACAGTATAGGCTTGATTCATGAATTCAAAACTGGTTTTACCAACAACATTGCCCTGAAACCAAGCTTCATCTTCCTGACCGATATTTTCGCCATATAAATATGCGACCATTTTAGAAAAATCCACCGTTACAGGTGCTTTGTCATCTTCGGACTTAGGTTGCCATGCGTCAATTTGTTCTTGCAGATTGGCAGGTGCAACACCATCATTGGCTGCTAAAATATCATTCAGCGCACGATGGTGTTTAATTGACGCAGGATCATCGACCACCAATTGTTCGCCTTCAGCAACAGCTTCAAGTTCATACGCCCATGCGTTTAAATGCACCCAGTAGGTTTGATCTTTTTGGTATTGTTGATGGTTGACGCTGTATAAACTGTCAAAAGCATAGACAATACTGTTGTTGCCTAAATTGAGTCGAAGCACCGCTTGAGTGTTAGATTTGCAGCTAATGATACGTTCAATTTTAGCTTCAACTTTGTAAGGACTTTCAAAGCAAGGGAAAGCCGTTTTTACAGCTTGTGGTTTGTTATTTTCAACCGCAATCACTTGTGTCAATTGAATTGCCTCTTTGCTTGGGCCTTGAATCAGCCATGTGCTTTGATCCATTTCTGCTTCTTGGCGGCATAAACCCATTGGCATAATTGGTGCATCTAGAGCCAGTCCTAACCATTTTGGAACTTCGGTGCAGGGTTCATCCGTGAGTAAATTCCAATGTTCAACATGGCTGCCGAAGTTCTGATCTTCAATGCGGATGATTTCTGGTCTATTTTGATTGTTCATAAGCACTTTGAGATGTTGGGTTCTTTTCTTTACTCTTAGATCGAGGGTTATTTCGATTTTTCAAGTCTTTGGCTGAAATTTCATGTAATGCCACTGCATTTGTACAGATTGTGGACAGCGATGCAGCAGAAACAAAATCACATCCATCTACACTTTAGCATGCAATTCTGAGCATTTTAAACATACTGCAATGTAATGAGTTTGATACACTAGTCGCATATTATTATCAGGGTTGCACAGTGCTGCCATTTAAACTTTGGGTTGATGCAGATGCATTACCTAAAATTCTAAGAGAAGTCATTTTACGTGCTTCAGATCGTTACCAACTTGAAGTCACTTTTGTTGCCAATCAATCGGTCGGGATTACGCCTTCGGTACGGATTAACTCTATTCAAGTGATGCATGGTGCCGATGCCGCCGATCAGGAAATTGTAGATCGCATGAAGGAACACGACATTGTGATCACGCAGGATATTCCACTAGCGGCACAAGTGATTGAAAAGGGCGGAATAGCGATTCATCCACGTGGTGAAATTTATACTGTTGCCAATGTGAAAGCGCGTCTGCATTTGCGTGATTTTATGGATACTTTGCGTGGTGCAGGCGTACAAACAGGTGGGCCAGCACCTATTTCAGAACGTGATAAACGTGAGTTTTCAAGTAGTCTAGATCAAACCATCCAAAAGCAAAAACGTAAAACTGCTTAATACGAGTCACGCATGCCTTCTAAAACCAATATTATGATGACCTATGCCTTATTGGTTTTCATTTGGGCAACAACACCTTTGGCAATTGTCTGGAGTGTGTCAGATTTACACATGCTTTGGGCTTTGGTGCTACGTTTTTTCATTGCTTTGCCCTTAGCTATTATTTTATTGCTGCTGTTAAAAGTGAAATTTCCACATCATCTACAAGCGTGGCATAGTTATTTGGCAGGTTCGTTTAGTCTGATCGGTTCACAAATTTTCACCTACATTGCCACCGCTTATTTAAGCTCAGGCATTATCGCCCTGATGTTTGGTCTGACCCCCATCATAGCAGGTTTGATTGGTCGTTTTGTGTTTCAGTTGCATTTGGCACGTATTCAATGGATCGGAATGACAGTGTCCATTTTAGGGCTTGGCATCATCTGCTTTGGCGGCGAAACACAGCATGTGCATCCTCTGGGTATTGTTTTAATGCTGTTTAGTGTATTGACCTACACCATGTCTATTTTCTGGGTGAAAAAAGTTAATGCGCAAGTTGAACCTGTAGCACAGGCAACTGGCTCGATTTTGGTATCAACCATTGCGGCTTTATGTATTGTGCCGTTTATTTGGCAATATGTACCGACTAGTTTGCCGAGTCTTAAATCTATCGCAGCTTTACTTTATACCGTGATCATGGCTTCTTTGATTGCAATGTTCTGTTATTTTAAATTGGTGCAGAATATTCAGGCGACCACCTTATCTTTAACCACCGTCATGACGCCAATGATTGCTTTGTTGATTGGTGCTTTATTCAATCAAGAAGCTTTATCGGTCATGGTATTTGTGGGCGCTTTGGTTTTATTGTCAGGCTTAGTGCTGTATTTTTATCGTGATCTTAAAGCAAGTCGGGCATTGGCTCAGAAAATCAAAACACCATCCTAACGATATGCAAAGATGGCGTTATCCACGTGATTTTATATACGCGAACATGCAGAAATGATTTATTTTATTTCTTAGATTATGCTTGTTTTAAAGCAACGGCTTCTGCAAGTTTGACGCGATCTTGAGGGTGTAGAGTAATAAAATACGCCCCAGTACGATATTGTCCATTTTCTTCTTCACGGCTGTAAACCACTTGCGCGGTTGCGGCTATATGGAAAAAGTTTTCAGGATGGCTGAGCGTGACATGAATATAACTGCCCGTGTTTAATTCACGTTCACTATAAAAACTGAAACCACTTTCTGAAAAATTGACCTGTTCAGGGATAGGTAACATGCTTTGTACAATTGCATCGTATAAAGACCCTGTAATAAGGTTTAATTTTTGGTTGAATAAGGATAAGATTCGAGCAATTTGTTGATCTTTTTCAGTTAATTGTTCTAATTCGTAGTTTAATGCATGATCAAATTGATCTAATTCTGCGAGTAGTAGAAAATAACGCGGTAAAACAAAATTAGCATCGTAAGGGTCGTTCAGCGCAACATCGTCAGAAATGATCTGGTAATTGATTCTCAGGGCAGCATCAATTCGTGACATGACACGACGTTCAGACGCGACGCTTTGATGCTGTAAATTTTCCATAATGTATTACCTCGGACTTGATGGTATGTTTAAACCAATCTCGCTATATATAGGGTTGAGATATACGCGCGCTCGGCGCAGTAACCACTTTATTTCTTTTATTGCCTTAGTTTCGATGATCGGTCTAACTTTGGGTGTTGCCGTCCTCATTACCGTACTTTCAGTGATGAATGGTTTTGATCGTGAATTAAAAAATCGTGTCTTGGGCATGATACCTCAAGCCACTGTTTCATCAACACAAATTTTAACAAATTGGCCAGAACTTGCAACGAAAGTTGAGCAACATAAGCATGTTGTTGGTGCTGCACCATTTACGCAATTGCAAGGCATGTTGACTGCACAAGGGCAAGTGTCGGGCATTATGGTCACGGGAATTGAACCCGAATACGAAAAGAAAGTATCCATCATTCAAAACCACATGGTTGCAGGCAGTATCGACAATCTGAAAAAGGGTGAGTTCGGTATTGTTTTGGGCAAACAAATGACTGATGCCTTGGGTTTGGGTTTAAACGACAGCATCACCTTGGTTTTACCTGAAGCAACGCCATCCCCTGCAGGGGTTGTACCGCGTTTTAAACGCTTCAAAGTGGTTGGTATTTTTAGTATTGGTGCAGAAGTCGATTCGATGATGGGATATATCGCCCTGAATGATGCTTCGACTTTGCTGCGTTTACCCGATGGTGCGCAAGGTGTACGTTTAAAACTGGATGATATTTTTGCTGCACCACAAGTATCTCGAGATATTGTGCAAGAGCTACCTGCCAATTTTTATGCTTCGGACTGGACTTATACGCACGGCAACTTGTTTAGCGCCATTCAAATGGAAAAGGCAATGGTGAGCCTATTGTTATTCCTAATTGTTTTGGTGGCTGCATTTAATATCGTGTCGTCTTTGGTGATGGTCGTGACCGATAAAAAATCGGATATTGCGATTTTAAGAACTTTGGGTGCATCACCAAGCACGATTACCAAAATTTTTATGGTGCAAGGTACGGTCATTGGGGTTATTGGTACGGTTTCAGGTGCAATCTTGGGGATTATTTTCGCGTCCAGTATCAGTGGCTTTATTGCATGGTTGAATAATGTATTAGGGCTAAACTTATTTGATGCCTACTTTATCAACTACTTACCTTCATATTTAAGATGGCAAGATGTGGTGGTGATTGTGAGCTTGTCATTAATTTTAAGTTTCTTGGCGACGATTTACCCTGCATTACGTGCCGCGAAAATTCAACCAGCAGAGGCATTGCGTTATGAGTAAGATTGTTCTGGAAGCCAAGCAAGTTTCTAAACACTTTACCGATGGCAAAACCACTGTTGAAGTGATTCGTGGTCTAGATTTACAAGTTCAGCAAGGGCAGTTTGTGTCGATTGTCGGAGCGAGTGGTTCGGGCAAAAGTACCTTATTGCATGTGTTGGGTGGCTTAGACCGTCCAAGCACAGGCGAAGTATTTTTACATGGGCAGCGTTTTGACAATTTAGGCGAAGCTGAGCGCGGTTATTTGCGTAATCAATACCTCGGTTTTGTTTATCAATTTCATCACTTGCTGCCTGAGTTTAGTGCGCTTGAAAATGTGGCGATGCCGTTAATGTTACGCGCAGGCACGAACTATAAAGAGGTGAAGGCACAGGCAGAGTATCTGCTTGAGCGTGTCGGTTTGTCGCATCGTTTAACCCACAAACCTGGTGAGCTTTCTGGAGGGGAACGTCAGCGTGTTGCATTGGCACGTGCGTTGGTGGCGAAACCCGCACTCATGCTTGCCGATGAGCCTACTGGAAACTTAGACCGCAAAACTGCAGTTAAAATTTTTGAATTGCTGCGTGAATTACGCAGTGAATTTAACATGGCGATGCTGATTGTGACCCATGATGAAGAACTGGCAAAATCTGCCGATACCATTCTGCACATGCAAGATGGTGTTTGGGTAGATGCTTAGGGGCATAGCTCGTAAAGCCGCTCAAAAGCGATTGCGTTTAAAATAGCAATTGCTGGAATAAGATTGTTTTGTTGAAGCCCACTTCGGTGGGCTTTATGATGCATGCCAATAAAAATAATAAGTTTAATATTCATGCTGCAATTGATTGGTCTGGCTTGGGTGATTGGGATCGCCTGTGTCGGAATACGTTCTTCTTCTTTTCCAATACATTCATTGACTTCCATGCCTAGTGCAATGGTTTTACTGATTTTATGCAGTATCGTTGTGCAATACTTGTTGCAAGCTCGCTTATCTTCAATCTATTGGAAATGTTTGAATGTAGGAGTGGCAGGTGTTTTGAGTCTTGTTTTCGGTTTGATCTATGCGGATACGCAGATGCAGCAGCGTTTGCAATGGCGTGAACTACAACCTGAATTTGCTGAAGTCGTGGTTTATGTCAGACAGTTAAATCAGCTAAATGACAACAGCATTTCACAAAGGGTTGAGGTGTTAAACCGACATCCTCAAACAGTGACATGGTTAGCAACTTTAGCACAAACTCAGGTAGATCAAGAGCAAAATTTAGAACTTGGACACTATTACAAATTAAGTGGAAAAATTCGCCCTGCGCATAGTTATGCCACAGCAGGTGCATTTGATGTAGAGCGGTGGTATTTACAGCAAAATATTATGAGTGGTTTTCGGGTTGAGCAGATTCAGCCTATCTCGGCTGAACAAATTTATGCCATGGGGTTTACACAACATTGGCGTGCCCAACAGACGCTATGGGCAAAATTTCGATTATGGATTGAACAGCAGCGTTATCAAATTCGACTGTTTATTCAGCAGCAACCTTTGCATCATCAAGGTTTAATTCTTGCATTACTCACAGGAGATAAAAGCCTATTAGATGCAGAAACTGAAGCACAGTTTCAGCGTTTTGGAATTAGCCACTTATTGGCTATTTCAGGGCCACATGTGCTGATTTTTGCAGGCATGCTATGTTGGGCATTACGTCAGCTGATTAGGTATTACCGTCCGCATTGGTATTTGTGGATGCCTAAACAATACTTGCTCATGTTGCCATTTTTAAGTTGTGTATTGCTGTACACCGCCTTTGTCGGTTTTGAAATTCCTGCATTAAGAACCTTGCTGATGTGCAGTCTAGTGACAGTAATGTTAGTGCTGAAGCAGAAGCTTCAAGGCTTTGCCTTGCTGATTTATAGTGCTGCCTTATTATTATGGTTTGATCCTTTAAGTGTACTGTCTGCTGCTTTTTGGCTGTCTTACGGGGCCTGTTTTATTCTACTGCGTATTTATCAGAGCTTGAGTGCGCAACCACGTATAGAGCTGAATCGTTGGCAGCAACTGAAACATGCCAGCAAAATTCTAATCGAGTCGCAATGGAAAATTTTTATTGCCTTATTTCCTTTGGTGATTGTGTTTTTTAAACAAGTGGCGTGGATTGCACCGCTTATTAATATCATCGCAATTCCATTGATTGGTATGCTGATCGTGCCTTTAGATGTTTTGGCAGGAATTTGCTTTTTTATTTTTGAACCCTTGGCGTCAATACTGTTTCAATTGAATGATCTAGCTATGGCTTTGTTGCGCTTGATTTTTCGGGGGATGGAAACCGTTTTTGTACCACGGTTACATACTTTGTCGATGTCTGCAGCGGTGTATGTCTGTCTATGTTTAGGCTTATTTCTGCTATTTTTACCACAATCGGTATTGCCTAAAACTTGGGCAATCTTATGTTTTGTTCCACTGATTATAGTCGATAGCCAACGACAACCATTTGAATTGACCGTACTGGATGTAGGGCAGGGGCAAGCGCTTTTTTTACGTTCAGGTCATTACAACATGATGATTGATGTGGGCGGTTCTTATGATGAAAGTAAGTTTAGTATTGGACAGCAAATTTTACGTCCATTTTTAGCGGTGCATGGTATTAAACAACTGGACTTGGTGGTTTTAAGTCATTTAGACCAAGACCATAGTGGTGCATTTCCTCATTTGCAAAATGAAGTCAATATTCAGCATGTCTTTGCCAATCAGACCGTAGATGTGGCAGTAAATAGCAAGTTTAATTTGTGTCAGCAAGGGCAACAGTGGTCTTTACCACATCAGGTACAGATACAAGTTTTATCTCCTAAACCGAGTCAATTACCCTATGCCGCACAGCAACAAAATGAGTTGTCATGTGTGTTGTATATTTCAGTGCCATCCGCACAGCCATATCAGCATTTTTTAGTGATGGGCGATGCAGGTTGGGCAACTGAATATCAATTGTTGCAGGAATATCCTGATTTAAAAGTAGATGTGTTAATTTTGGGTCATCATGGGAGTAAGCACAGTTCTGCCTATGATTTTTTAGCACATTTTAAACCCAAATTGGCCGTGGCATCTGCAGGTTTTGATAATCGTTATGGACATCCTAGTTCTTTAGTTCAGCAACGCTTAGCTGTGCTCAATATTCCGTTCATGAACACCATACAACAGGGCAGCGTACGTTTTTCTGTAGATGCACAACAGCGTATGCTTATACAGCCGTATCGGCAGCAGAAATTGTGGTTGCAGCGTTAGTTTGGTTCTGTGTCTGGGCACGTACAGCCTGCACATCTGCCAAGGCTTCTTGCACAGGTTTATGATAGACCCCGCGTAAATCTGGATGGGCTTTATAGCGTTTATAACTCCAGTGATAATGTGTAGGATAACGACGGATCAAATCTTCAATTGCACGGTGAATAATAGCTGTCCCTGCATTGGCATCACACTGATAAATGTGCTCATCTATCGCTTCGATATACATATCAAAGCCTTGATCTGCATTTCTTAACGCATATAAGAACAAAGCTTTTGCTTTAGTTTTCTGAATCAATTTGGCGCTTAAATTACTCGATTCCAACGGAATACCAAAAAAAGGAATCATCTCACCACCTATATTTGGGGTATGGTCTGGCAAAATGACAGTGGTTCCGCCTTGTTTGAGTGCTTTAAAAATTTGACGTACCCCAGATTCATCTGTTGGGACTAAATGTGCCTGTTCACGGCTACGTGCTTGGCGCACAAAATCATCTGCCGCAGGGTTTTTGACAGGTTTATACATGATGGTCATTTGCGTATATTGAGCGATCCACGCATTCATAATTTCCCAAGTGCCAAAATGCGGCACAATTAAGACCAAACCCTTTTGTGCAGCCAGTGCATCTTGTAATAGTTCTAAACCATGTACCTGATGGATTCTTTGAATATTTTTTTGATTGCTTGATCCCCAAATATGAAAAAACTCAAAATAAGAGGTCAGTTCGTTACGAATTGCTTGCTGGATAATCTGTTCGCGTTGTTGTGAGTTCAGCTCAGGAAGCGCAATTTGTAGATTGAGTTGAATGGTTTGAGAGGTTTTACTCAAACGCAGTGTATTGACCAAAAAAGCCAAAGATTTTGCAAAAAAACGCGCAACTGTTAAAGGTTGTCGACTGACAAAATCAAGCAGGCGCGATAAAGCCGTTGTCGGTGCAGGTTCGGTCATAACGACAGCATCAATTGATAGAAAGGATAAAGATGTAAAATATTATAGGAGAAAATACAGGCTTTAGACAGTTTTTGCCAATTCCGTGTATATAATGGAGCAAATTTACTATTTTTTGGATTGTTTCATGTCCGATTGGCCACCAAAACCACAAAATGAATCACAACAAATATCTCCACAAGCACAGCAGCCCACAGGCAATGAGTGGAAACTATTAGAAAAAGCTGTTTTAGCTTCAGTTGAAGAACAACGTCGTGCACGTCGTTGGGGGATTTTCTTTAAGTTTTTAACTTTTGCTTATATATTTTTACTGTTGGTGATAATGGGCAAAGGGTGCAGTACCACGACCACGAATCCATCGGCAGCGAGTCCACATATCGCGGTGGTGGATATTGTTGGCACAATTGCATCTGATAAGCAAAGTGTGAACAGCAATGACACCATCAAGTCACTGAAAAAAGCCTATGAAAACAGCAACAGTCAGGCGGTGGTGCTAAATATTAATTCTCCGGGTGGTTCACCTGTGCAGTCAGATGAAATCTGGCAAGAAATTCAATATCTGAAAAAACAGCATCAAGGGAAAAAACTCTATGCCGTGATTGGCGATACTGGCGCTTCAGGTGCGTATTACATTGCTTCCGCTGCAGATGAAATTATTGTCAATCCATCAAGTTTGGTGGGTTCAATTGGCGTGATTATGCCAAATTATGGGCTGAGCGGTTTAATGCAGAAGATGGGTGTGGAAGATCGTACTATGACCTCAGGTGAAAATAAAGCCTTATTGTCGATGACACAACCTGTTGATCCTGAACAGAAAAAACATGTGCAAGCCGTATTAGATAATGTGCATGGCCACTTTATTCAAGCAGTGAAAGATGGACGCGGCGCGAAACTGAAATCACAAGATCCTGCGATTTTCTCAGGTCTGTTCTGGACAGGTGAGCAAGCCGTGACTTTAGGCATTGCCGATAAGATTGGCAGTTTAAATAGCCTGAAGCGTGATTTAAACCTAGATAAAACAGTGAACTATACCATTGAACACAGTCCTTTAGACTCTGTGTTGGGTCGTATGGGGGCAGCAGTGGGAGAGGGCTTTGCCACTTCTTTATCTCAACATATTCAGACTGAGCAAAACGCGAAATTACAATGAAACCACTGATTCATTTTGCGCATGCCAATGGCGTGCCATCGAAGGTTTATCAAAAACTGTTTGATTTACTTAAAGATGATTACGATGTGATTTACGTCCCTTTGTTGGGGCCAGATAAGCGTTATCCGATTGATAATCATTGGCAAAGCTTAACCCAACAAGTGATTGACAGTGTTGTGCGTCAAGCTCAGGGACGTAAAGTGATTGCGTTGGGGCATTCTTTAGGTGCAGTGTTGTCGTTTCAAGCCTCTTTACAACGCCCTGAATTATTTGAACAAGTGATCATGCTTGATCCACCTTTAATTATGGGTAAAGCATCGGTGTTTTTACATTTTGCCAAAATGTTTAAGCTTAAAGCAGTAGATCAACTGTCGCCTGCGTCTTTGTCTTTGCGCCGTCGTGATCATTGGGAAAGTCGTGAGCAAGCAGCAGACTTATTGCGTCCGAAAGGTTTTTATCAAGATTTTGATGCCGACTGTTTTCAGGCTTATATCGAGCATGCTTTGACTGATGACCATGTACGAGGCGGGGTACAATTGACCATTCCAAAAATGGACGAGGTCAATATTTTTAGAACCAATCCATCACTGTGGTGGTTACCGCAAGCAAAACTGCAAGTGCCGACAGAATTGGTGATTGCAAAAAAAGGGCCGTTCTTAAAAGCAGGTTTCCCACAAATTACCGCCAAGAAATTCAACATTGCTTATCAGGTGGTTGAAGGTGGACACATGTTCCCTTTAGAAAAACCTGAAGCGACGGTGCAGTTGATTAAAGATTTGATTCAAGCACAGCAGAGTAAAGCTGCTTCTGTTTAATTCAGTCTGAACCAAATACGAACCATAAAAAACGCCTGATCAACAGGCGTTTTTTCGTATATATCAAAAGCTACATACTTAAAGAATATTTAAAAATTGCAAAACTGCACAGGTTGTTGTATCAGTTGTTGGCGATACATCACACCTTGCGCAGTGTGCTGAATGGTTCCGTTACAAATCCATTCAACCACTTGCGGATAAATCAAATGCTCCAACACATGCACACGGTTCGCCAAGCTTTCGGCATCATCGTGGATGTTTACTTGCAACACACCTTGTGCCAGTGCTTGACCTGCATCTAATTCAGCAGTGACATAATGCACGGTACAACCATGTAAAGTATCGCCTGTATTGAGTACACGTTGATGGGTGTGCATGCCTTTATAATGCGGCAAGAGTGAAGGATGAATGTTGAGCATTTTACCTTCCCAAGCATGCACAAATTTGGCACTTAAAATACGCATAAAGCCTGCGAGAACAACCAAATCAACATCCCAATCAAGTAATTGTTGATGCATGACATCATCAAATAATTCACGACTCGGATATTGTTTGTGCTCAATCACTGCAGTTTGAATCCCTGCTTGTTGAGCGCGTTGTAAAGCATAAGCATCAGGCTTATTGGAAATAACCCCAACAATTTGCCCTGAAAGATTGGCATCTATCAGGGCTTGTAAGTTACTTCCGCTGCCTGAAACGAGGACAGCTATTTTGATCATCTGAGTCAAATCACGCAAAAATTACGCGAATTTTTTCATCTGCGCCTTCAACGGATTCGGCGTTGTCTTGAATACGACCCATCACCCAAGCTTTTTCGCCAAGGCTGTTGAGAAGCTCAACTGTTTTGTCTGCATCGTTGGCATCTACAACAACAACCATACCTACACCACAGTTAAAGGTGCGATACATTTCAAACTGTTCTACACCGCCTTCACGTTGTAACAATTTGAACAGTTCTGGCCATTCCCAAGATGATTCGTCAATCACTGCTTGCGCACCATTTGGCAATACACGTGGTAAGTTACCTGGTAAACCGCCACCCGTAATGTGCGCCATAGCATGCACATCAACTTGTTTGCACAGTTCAAGCATTGATTTGACATAAATGCGTGTTGGTTCCATGGCAACGTCAGCCAGTGGACGACCATCAACCAGTTGAGTTAAATCAACATTTTTTACGTCTAAAATTTTACGAAGTAAAGAGTAACCGTTTGAGTGTGCACCTGAAGAAGCGACACCAATCAGAACGTCACCAGCTTTTACTTTAGAGCCATCAATAATTTTGCTTTGCTCAACCACGCCCACACAGAAGCCTGCAAGATCGTAATCTTCACCTTCATACATGCCTGGCATTTCAGCAGTTTCACCACCTACAAGCGCACAGCCTGCAAGCTCACAGCCTTTACCAATTCCTGTAACAACATTGGCTGCAACGTCTACATTTAAGTGACCTGTTGCATAGTAGTCTAAGAAGAATAAAGGTTCAGCACCGCACACCAGCAAGTCATTTACACACATTGCCACCAAATCTTGACCAATTGTGTCATGGCGGTTTAGGTTCAACGCTAAACGTAATTTAGTTCCTACACCGTCTGTGCCAGATACGAGCACAGGTTCTTCATAACCTTTCGGAATTTTACAAAGTGCGCCAAAGCCGCCTAATCCACCCATCACTTCAGGACGAGTCGTGCGCTTAGCGACAGATTTGATACGATCGACTAACGCGTCGCCCGCTTCAATATCGACACCAGCATCTTTATAGCTTAAACCAGTGGTTGGGGTAGAAGTTGAGTTGCTCATAATGAAGTCTCCGCATTCGCGGGGCGATTATACCTGAATATACGAAACTCTTATGTTATTTATGCGCTAAAATGCTATCTTTATTCAAATATTTTAACTTCTATAACGAATAAACTGAAAAAAGGCGAATTTCTATGGTCGATCGTACCTTGCGTCGCATTTTTATCCTGTCTGGGATAGTGCTGCTCCTTTGGGTGCTGTACTTATTAAAACCGGTTGTCATTCCTTTTGTTGTTGCATTTTTCATGGCTTATTTATTTAGCCCATTGGTTGAAAAATTTTGCAAAGTCGGTTTGCCACGTTGGCTATCTATCAGTTTGGTTTTTATTGGGATTGGCATCGCGCTGACTTTGGCAGTTTGGTACATCATTCCTTTGGTTTGGAAGCAGTTGATGATTGCGCGTGACAGTATTCCTGTCGGTATTAACTGGATCAATTCGACCTTCTTGCCGTGGGTATCATCCACTTTCAATATTGAAGAAATGGAAATTGATACCTCGCACATGAGCAGCATCGTCATGGATTATGTGCAAACCAATTATAGCGCCGATAGTATTCAAGCCATGTTATTGCGTGTCGCACAGTCTGGTCTGAATTTTATTCAAATTGGCGGCACCGTGGTGCTGATTCCGATTATTGCTTTCTATTTCTTGCTCGACTGGCAGCGTATGCTCGACAGCCTGCGCCGCTTAATTCCGCGTCCTTATGAGCAAAGCACGTTGGCTGTGGTACAAGAATGTCACAGTGTGTTAGGCGCTTTCGTTAAAGGTCAGTTTTTGGTGATGATCTTGTTGGGCGTCGTTTATGCGACTGGATTGCAACTGATTGGTTTAGAAGTCGGCTTGATTATTGGGATGGTAGCGGGACTTGCTAGTATTATTCCGTATTTAGGTTTCGCTGTAGGGATTGTTGCAGCCATTATTGCCACTTTCCTACAATTTGGCATTGACTGGATGCAATTGGTTTTAGTCCTTGTGGTCTTTATGATTGGACAGGCGGTGGAAGGCTATATTCTACAACCGTTTTTATTGGGTGATAAAATCGGACTTTCGCCAGTCGCGGTGGTGTTTGCTGTTTTAGCAGGTGCACAACTGGCTGGATTCATGGGGATGTTGATTGCTTTACCTGTAGCAGCGGTGATTGTGGTTTTACTGCGTCATTTACGTGATTTTTACGAAAAAAGTTATTTGTATGGGCAACCTGTGGTGGTGTCGGAAGATGGTGCATCGGGTGACATCAGCATTGATACAGCACAAGTTCATATTGATATTGAGCTTGATCCTCAGTCAGCAAATTCACTGCAACAGACTGAAAAATCAAGTAAGATAAAGCCCTCAGATCAGCAAAACTCCTAGGTGATTACAATTCTATGCGTCAACTGCAGTTAGATATCGAGCCTCAATTAGATGCACGGATCAGTGATTTTTCTGGTCCAGGTTGGGGGCATGTGATTGATGCAGTTCGACAGCTTCATGCAGGATTGGTCAATCGCTTTTATGTCTATGGTGGTGCGGGTACAGGCAAAAGTCATTTATTGTCTGCAATTTGTGATTCCTATTTAGAAATTGGCAAATCAGCTATTAAAGTATCCTTACTTGAATTATTGGATGCCCCAACAGAAGCAATTACCTCTTTAGACCGTTATGATTTGGTTGCTTTAGACGATATTGAAGCGATTAGTGGTGTACCACATTGGCAACGTGCGGTGTTTCACTTAATCAATTACAGCAATGAGGTTGGTGGTCAGTTGGTGTTTTCATCACGTTTTGCACCGATTGAATTAAAGCTTGAATTGCCCGATTTGCAATCACGTTTGACGCAGGCAGTGAGTGTTAAAGTGCCTTCAGGCAGTTTGTATGCAGACCGACAAGCTTTAGTGAGTTCCGTGTTAGAGCGTCGCGGGATTATCATCGACCCACAAATTATTGATTACTTATTGTTACATGGCCCACAGCAGACCTCGATTTTGCTGCAAAGCCTTGAACAGTTGGTGCAATTACTTAAAGGAGAGAAAACGAAATTAAGTGGCGCAAACCTGCGTCAGATTTATGCTTTAATTGACGAATATCGGTAAAAATTAAAATTACTTGAGAATTTGCGCAAGCTATGCCAAATTATTCGGAAAATAATTCGAAGTTGCAGGGAATTTGCAACTAAAGAAGAAAAAAAACAAAGAAAATTACAAGGAGTACGCTTATGCTCAAGCAGAGCATCGGCATTGGTATGCTGTTTATCGCAGGTCATGCATATAGTAGTAATATCATTGTCACCACCACTGCTGACACCAAAGCAGATGATCAACAATGTTCTTTGCGTGAAGCCATTGAGTATATTAATTTAGGCATGCCTGAAGAAGGCTATTTGGGCTGTGGCGGCAAAAATGCCTCAAGTGTGATTTTATTAGAAAAGAAAGCCGTCTATCAAATTGATACTCAACTTAAAATTACAGAAAACCTTGAAATTAAAACCACCTATGACAGTAGTCTGAATGATAAAACTGCCCCAGGTTTGAATAATGCCACGATTCAGATGCGCGGCAATGAGCGAATTTTCCACATTGAAGATAGCAAGGATCGTTTCTTAAAAGTTTCTTTAAAAGAATTAACTTTACAGGGCTGCGGTGAGGAACGCTGTCGTCAGCAACAAGGTGGTCTGATTTATAATAATGAACATTTAATTTTAGACTATGTGAAACTGAGTCAGGGTGTAGCCAATCAAGGTGGGGCAATTTATAACCTCGCACAAATGACTGACGAGAAGATCCCTGCAGGTTTTATTGAGATCAAAAATAGCTTGCTTGAAGCTAACCAAGCGCAGGAAGGTGGCGTCATTTATACGCAATTCCCCCGCTTTGTGATTACAACTTCAGTATTTAAAGGCAACAAAACCATATCAGTTGCTTCAGCCAATCTCTATTCTGCAGCAAGTTTGGCAGATGAAGAAATCAAAGCCTTTCCTAGTATGGGGAATATGATCGTGAGCAGTACTTTTACTGCAAATGAAGGCTATGTCATGAATGTGCTGGATGATATTGGTGTCAATAACATTAGCTTGATTGGTAACAGCCGTGGTGTGTATCTCAACGCACCTTTGGGTAAAGCCTATATTGCCAATAGTGTGATTTTGGGTAATCCACATCCTGTCAGTGTCAATACTGCAGCAAACTGTGTGCAAGCAGGTTCAGATGCAACAAGATTGCAAAATAATTTAGTCGGCGCAGGCTGTAGAGCAGGCGATAGCAACTATCCAAATACGCTATGGACTGCAAATTCGGTGCTTGCAGGTAATCTGCTTGAAGGTGCATGCCAAACCCTCAGTCAAGATAAAACGGCACTCTTTTGTCCATATCAAGTTCCTGAAAACTCATTCTTGGGCTTTATGCGCCCACGCGTATTGCTCAGTTATAACAGCCTGAAAGATTCTGTGGTGTTGAATCAGGGGCAATTACAACTGGGGGATAATACGGTAGTCGGTTGTGCTGCTTCAGATCAGCGCGGTAAAAACCGTCAGTCAGATATTACCTTATGTGACCGTGGTGCAATAGAGGTGATGGTTCCTGAAACTATGGGGCTTATAGGTCAAGATATTTTGGCGGGTCAAATTGCTAAAATGTCGGTGAGTGATTTGTTGGGTGATAGTGATTTGGTGCCTAAAGAATTTTGTGATCAAGTCTATCCAAACAATCCGACAGGCCAAGCATGGCAAGCAGGTTGTGTGCAAATTGAGCAACTCGATACACGTTCTAAAGGAAAATTGACCGTAGATGAGTTGGGGAATTTGGTATATACCCCAGATTCTGCTTGGCATGGTGCAGATGTCTTTAAAATTAAATTAGTTACCAGCACCACACGCTTTAACAGCACAACACCTTATATGGAAGTGAAAGTCCAAGTTATTCAAGAACATGAAAATCGTATGGAAAGCGATAAAATAAAAGTTTCTGGTGGTGCATGGAGCGCTTACGGATTAATGACTTTATTGGGTTTGTTGGGTTTACGCCGTAGAAAAGCATAAAGGATGAATATGAAAAATAATAAAAAAACACTATTAGGGATAATGGTGCTGTCTGCTATGTCGCTTATGGCAGCAGATAATCGTGTGATTCAGGTCACGACCTTTGAAGATCAAAATGGTGAAGACTTAAGCAAATGTTCATTACGTGAAGCGTTAGTTGCGGCCAAGCAGAATATTGCGTTCGGTGGATGTAGCGCAGGCAATACCAACCGTGGTGCAACCGATATGATTCAGTTGCAGGCTGGGGAATATATCTTAAACTCAGAATTACGCCCGCAATCTATGGTGCGTATTTATGGGGCGACAGCGGTCGACTATAACCAAGTAGATCCGATTACCCATCGTTATCCTTCAATTGCATCGTTAAAAACCACTATTAATGCACATGGCAATAGCCGCATTATCAATACTTCAGATACCCAAGCCAGCGTGGCGCTATACGATGTCATTCTAAAAAATGGGAATGCCCATGGTGGTGGTAATGCAAACCCTGCAGATGCAGGCAAGGGTGGTGCATTATTTGTGGCAGGCCCATTAGCTGCGAACAATGTCGAAATTCAAAATTCGCATGCAGAACAAGGTGGTGCAATTTACGTTGTTGCTCATCAAGCGGAGCGTCAAGTCAATTTAGAAAATGCTTATATCCATGCGAACCAAGCCAAAGTAGGTAGTGTGTTGGCAATGGATTGTAGTGCCAACTTGGTCAATACACGCTCTATGGTGAAAATTGACCGCAGCAGTATTGTGAAAAATGGTGCTGCAAATAGTCTTAGTACTTTTGATCTTTGCGGCCAACCAGATCTTGCGTTGACTGCCAGTACGATTGCACAAAACCAAGCTGATACCAGCAAAGGTCATATCTTTAACTTAAGTAATGCAGAAAATCATCCGCTTAGCACTTTGTCACAGGTGTATTTGCAAAGTAATACCATTGTTGAAAATAAAGCATGGAGTACTTTATTTTATGACAATTATCCACGCATTAATCTCGCTTTTAATATGTTGGCCTTTAACCAAGGTAAATCTTGTCGTTATGCGTTACCTGCAAGCTTAGAGCAGGCGCACAATATCAACACAATTCGTAATGCCTTGGTCACAATGGGCTCAGCGACAGAGCAAGGCGAGTGTGATTTACCTGAAACAGCAAATAATTCTTATGACGGTGCGAAAAATTTGGATTTAACAGGGCTTAGCTTTGATCAAGTATTGCAGCCCTTGCAAGAACCATCTGCTTATAATTTATTCCTGCCGTTGTATTATCCAAAACTAGGTCCAGACCCTGCGAAAGATTTGATTGATGTAAACAGCATGGGTTGTAGCGATTATGAACAACGTGGTTTGGCGCGGGTGAGTAATGCAACTTTAACTTTAAATCCTGATGCAAAAAATACCTGTGAAATTGGCTCGGTAGAAGTAATGCGCTTAAACGCTGCCGATATTCAAAGCTTGCGTAATGTCTCTTATGAAAGTTTATTTGCCAATTATCAGCAACAAATTGACCGTATTCAGTCAGCGATAGATCAAAGTAAAGATGCTGCATCTTCGGTCGTTTCTCAATCGCGTTCTGATTTGAAAACGATGCAGGATTTGTTGGCCAATACCAAAGCCAAGCAGCAATATCGTGCCATTTATGTTGATCCATTTGCCATGGCATTAAAGCATGATGAACCAACTGCAGATGGGAAATTTGTTCAGTTAAGACAGCTTAATTCTGACAACTTTAGCATTAGCACTGAAGTATTGGGGATTGGTGCAATTTCGGGTTCAGGTACCACATTTAGTACCGATAAATTGACCCAAGATCCACTATTCAAATGTGAATGGGATGCACAGTTGCAACGGATTGTGATGTATCGACTGAATGATAAAGTCACAGAAGCAACCGATTCAGCGTATTGTAAATACACCATTACCTCAAAATTGGACAGTAATTTGCATTCTTCGGGCTTACTTGAAGGTAAATTTAGCAATATTGCCCCAATTGCAAAAGATGATCGTGTACGACTTGAATATGGTACAGACCTCAAAGTGAGTTTTAATCCATTGCTGAATGATAGCGATGGTGGGGATGGCATAATCAGTACTTTAGCTGAAAATACCAATAAACCAGCATTCTATAGAGACCATACAGGACAAGAGCTCGCAATTCGTTTTACACATAACCCTTCCCCTTCTAGCGTGGTGCTAACGGCAGATCGTAAAGCACCTTGTCCAGGTGATTATGAACGTGAAACCTGCTATGGAGGCAATATTCAGGTACAAGTGCGTAATAGTTTTAGCCCATTTGATTATGAGCTGAAATACACGATTTTCGATCATGAACTGGAATTATCGCCTGAAGCGACCATTACTTTAGAAAATACAGCGAAAAATACCAATTATGAAGCCAGTGGTGGCGGTGGGGGAAGCTTAGGTTTCTGGGGTATGTTTGGTTTAATCGGATTGGCGTTCTATCGTCAACGTCCAAGAAAATCGTAATCTACCGACTCTTTATTGCAAAAGCCTCATCTGTTTTACACGATGAGGCTTTTGTTATTGGTGACTTCAAGTACTTTCTATTATCCATGAACAGATAAAATTAGTGACTCATTGCAGGCTGCTGATATTTAAGAATGTATTCCTGACGAATTAAAGGTCGTTGTTCAGGTGTTGCTTGTTGCAAGCGTTGTCCTAATTCACGACGTTCTTGCGTGCTCATTTTTTGCCAAGTTTCACGCATTTTTTGTTTTTCGCTATCAGGCAGTTGAGTAAACCAATCCATCCGCTGCTGCAAAGCTACGCTTTTTTCTGCAGGAATTTCTTTTAAGTTTTGATAGCGCTTAATTAAGGCCAATTGTTCTTCTTCAGAAAGAGTTTCCCAGGTTTCTGAAATTTGCGTATCTGCATCTTTGGAAAAAATCCAAAAACGCTCAAACCCTGCAAAACTGGTTTGTAAAAAACTGAGCGCACAACACGCAATCACAATTCGTTTAGCTGCCATGTGGAACTTTGTCCTCACCCAACACCATTAACATTTCTAAATCTTCCACCATTTGTGGAGAAAGTTTAGGAACAGATACAGCTTGATTCTGCGGCTGTGTGGTCATTTCCATTGAATTTGGCAAGACCACAAAACCTGCAATTGCCGCAGCCAATGCAAAACCTGACATTTTCCAAAGCCCATAGCGCGATGTTTTCTTGTCTTGAATATTGTCCAAGACATGATTCATGACCGCGGCTTTGTCTTGATGGTGGCGAGCCAATCCATCAAGTTTAGATGTCACTTGTTTTAAGAAATCATCTTGTTTCATTCTGATGATCCTCCCAGATACGGATTCATATGTGCCAAACTGTTGCGTAAAGCTTGAATAGCACGGTGATAATGCGTTTTTACACTGCCTTCAGTGCAGTTCATAATTTGTGCGGTGGTTTGCGTATCAAAACCTTCCCAAGCACGTAACATAAAAGCTTGTTGTTGCCGCACAGGAAGCCCCGCAATTGCTGCCTGAATTTCTTCTACAGTCACAGCTTGATCTAAAAACTCTGCAGGATTGAGTGCTTGCTCATCGACAATATCAAGTTGTTCAACATCGTCATCATCTAAACTGATTTTTTTGAACCATGAAAACGGTTGAGCGCGGCGAGCTTCTTTACGACGCCAATCTTGTAATTTGTTATTTAAAATGGTGTAAAACAGGGGATACCATTCCTCTGTGGCTTTGTCAGCATAAGATTTATGCAAGGAAATAAAGGCTTCTTGCACCAAATCCATAGCAATGCCGTGCTGTCCTTGCGTTGCACTTTCCATCATCACTAAGGCACGCCCCGTTACGTCTTGCATGAAATTCTTCAGACGTTGCTCAGCCGTACTCTTAAGAGCACTCAAATTTTCCGAGTGTGACGACTTCGGGTTTAAATCCATAGAGATGGAAAATCCTGTCATTGGATACCCACCATTATTTTTAACATCATATTTTTATAACGCTAAAAACAATGGTTTGGTTGACATTGCAAGTTATTATTTTCAGTCTAATCTATTTTTTTTGCAGGGCTAGTCTTTTTAAAATAAATTAACCATTTACAGACGTTGGCGTACCATTTCAAAGAAACAGATTGAGCCTGCAATTGCCACATTCAAAGATTCCTGTCCACCTGGTTGTGGAATACTTACCGCTTCTGCATGCTGTAAGGCATAATCGGACACACCTTGACCTTCATTGCCTAGAATCCAGACGCAAGCCTTACGCAGATTTTTGGAATAGAGACTTTCTGCATGGTGTGAACTGGTCACATATACAGGAATCTGAAATTGTGCTAAGACATCTTCGAGTTCAATATTTTCAAAGGTATGCAAGCTAAAGTGTGCGCCCATGCCTGCACGTAACACCCGTGGCGACCAAAGTGAGGCAGAACCTTTGGTACAAATAATTTGTTCAATATCTGCTGCTGCTGCAGAGCGCAATAAGGTGCCGACATTACCCGGATCTTGCACATTTTCTAAAATCAGTGTGTCTGCTTTAAAGTCTAAAGCTTGGCTTGAACTTGGCACGTCGACAATGGCTAAACAGGCAAGGGAAGTGCCTAAAGTGCTTAAATCTTTATATAAAGATTCGCCAATGACAAAGACCACGCCTGTGTATTTAGCCAAAATACGCTCATAGTCAGGATGGCTTAGTGCATGTTCGGTGGTAAAAATCGAATTGATTTTTTTATTTTCATGTAACCACGCCAGACACAAATGTGTACCTTCAAGTACCGTTTGTCCCTGTTTTTTGCGATAGTTATTTTGTTCAATTAAACCACGTAAGTGTTTAATTTTCGGGTTATCTTTTGATTCTAAAAAAATCGTAGGCATGCGATAAAATCCACAGCAGTCAGCGAATGGCCGACTGCTGTTGTTAAAAATTATTGATGGTAGCTGCTGACCAAATCGACTTCATTTTTTGAGCCAATGATGACAGGCACACGTTGATGTAGGTCTGTAGGTTGGATATCTAAAATACGCACACGACCTGTGGTTGCCGCACCGCCTGCTTGCTCCATGAGCATACTCATTGGGTTGGCTTCATACATTAAACGTAAACGACCTGCTTTTTTCGGATCTTTTAAGTCGTATGGATACATGAAAATTCCGCTACGGCAAAGGATACGGTGAATATCGCCTACCATACATGCAACCCAACGCATGTTAAAGTCTTTTTCGCGTGGCCCAGTTTTACCAGCCAAAAGCTCATCAATATAGCGTTTTACAGGTGCTTCCCAATGGCGTTGGTTTGAAGCATTGATCGCGTATTCTTTTGTATCGGCAGCAACTTGAATGTTGTCGGCAGTCACCAAGAACTCTTGGCTTTCTGGGTCAAAGGTAAAGAATACCACGCCTGCACCAACAGTGAGCGCCATCATGGTAGATGGGCCATACAGGACATAACCTGCAGCAACTTGTTGTGTACCTGCTTGCATAAAGTCTGCAGCTTGGGTCACGGCATGTTTTGCAGGTAAAATTGAGAAAATAGTACCCACACACATATTGATGTCGATGTTGCTTGAGCCATCTAGTGGGTCAAACAAGACTAAATATTGACCATTTTCTTGAGCAGGGGTGAATTCGTCTAATTCTTCCGACGCCAAACCACCCACATTAGGATGTTTTTGTAACGCTTCAATTAAATAATCATTTGAAATAACATCTAATTTCTTTTGTTCTTCGCCTTGTACGTTTTCATTTTGTGCACTGCCTAATACGCCCGCCAATGCACCTTTTTGTAATGTTTGGTCAATTGTTTTGCAAGTATTGGCTATAGTTTCAATCACTTGAGCAAGTTCGGGTGTTAAATTTCCAGTTTGTTGTTGTAGAAATTGGGAAAGGGTGCGGTATGACATGACTGGAAAACTCCGAATGACTGCAAAAATGAGGATAACAATATGCTGCAATAGTTTAGATGAGAACGCGTTAAAAGAAAAATTAAACTCGACTATTTGCTATGATTTTACCCTTGCAAGTCCTGCAGAAAGTGCTATGTTGATGTGAAGGATTTAATTTGAGATAGGAGCACAGATATGACAACGTTAAAGTTTGATGCGACTCCAACGCCAAGCGAAGGGATTAGTTTAGACGATATTTCTGAGGACAAGATGAAAGCCGCTTGGAAAGATTACGAGTCTAAACCTGAATATAAAAAGTTTAACAAGCATGATTTGATTGAATCTATGCAAACTGCAAAAGCTGATGCCGAGTCGGAATAACTGAAGCAAAGCTGTATTTCTGCACTTATCTGTTAGTTTTTAAAATATTCGTTCGCCCAGTTTTTTATGTCATAAAAAAGCGCCCTTGTAATAAAGAGCGCTTTTTTCGTATTGGGGAAACACGTTCTAAACGAGTTTTTCCCAAACAGCAAATTATTATTTCAATAATGGTGGAACAGCTTCGTAGTTAATTTCTACGCGACGGTTTTCTTTCCATGCATTTTCATCATGTCCAGGGTTGACTGGCATTTCTTTACCATAGCTCACTGCTTCAAGCTGACCTGCGTTAACGCCGCTGGTGATTAAGAAGCTCTCAACCGCTTTGGCACGACGCTCGCCTAAAGCCATGTTGTATTCGCGTGTACCACGCTCATCGGTATGACCTGTAAGTGCAACTTTAGAGTTGGCATTGGCCATTAAAAACTGTGCATGTGCTTGTAGGGTCTGGTAATCATCATTAGATAATTCGCTGCTGTCGTAGTCAAAATGCACCACACGCTTTGCCAAGAAAGCTTTGTTGGCTTCGGTTACACCTTTGGCAGATGCACCTGCAAGGTTTTGTGCATTTAAAGCTGCATCTTCACTCAAACCTTGGGTGTTGACTGTAGTTGCACCGTTTGGTGTTTGACCTGCTTGAAAGTCAGTTGTTGGTTTGCGGTTTGCACAACCTGTCATCACTAAAGCTGATGCCAAAACAGGGAGTACCAATAATTTAACTGCGTTCATCCTCATCTCCATGAAGCTTGATTTTTGGTTTTAAAACAGAACTGAAAAGTGTTTACCTTGCGGGTACTCATTATTTTGGTGCCCACGCAGGTTCACGCACTTCACCTTGTTCACTAGGTAAGTTCATGCGGAAGCGACCGTCTAAAGACATAATTGACAATAAGCCACGTGCGCCTTCGCGCGTTGCATACACCACCATTTGCCCATTTGGTGAGAAGCTTGGCGACTCATCCAAACTGGTTGGGGTTAAAATATTGGTGATATTGGTGTTGATGTCTTGAATTGCGACTTTGTAATTACTGCCACTTGGGCGATGCACCAATGCCAGTTTACGACCATCGGCACTGAGCGTACCACGTGCGTTAAATGCACCGCGGAAGGTTAGGCGTTTGCTGCTGCCTGTGGCAAAGTCATAACGATAAATTTGTGCGGAACCACCACGATCTGAAGTGTAAATAAATGATTTACCATCTGGTGCATAACGTGCTTCGGTATCAATCGCACTGTCATTGGTCATGCGTCGCAGTTCACGGGTGCTTAAATTCATTTGATAAATTTCTGGATTGCCATGCATGGATGCGGTAAACAACATACTTTGACCATCTGGTGAGAAGCTTGGAGCACCATTTAAACCACGGAAACTGGCTAATTTTTCACGCTGACCTGTCGCCAAATCTTGCACATAAATAGCAGGGCGTTTGGTTTCAAACGACACATAGGCAATTTTTTTGGCATCTGGTGTCCACGCAGGCGATAAAATAGGATCACGCGAAGTCAAAATGGTTTTAGGCTGTTCACCATCAGTATCGGCAATTTGCAGGGTATAGCGTTGTTCAGGTGTTGCAGGGTTGCGCAGTACATAAGCAATGCGTCCGCTAAAGTCACCTTTAATGCCCGTGAGTGCTTCATAAATGGCATCACTGATCATGTGTGCAGCAGAACGTACGCGTGACGCAGGCACGCTTAATAATTCATTCAATAAGTATTGCTGTTTTTGCACATCATAAAGTTGGTAATGAACTTCATAACCGCCTTCTGCAGTGGCTTTGACATTTCCCGTCACCACATAAGGTACACCTGCGGCTTGCCATGCAGCTGCATTGGGATGGTTCATGCTTGCAGTTGCAGCAAGGTTTTTAGATGAACTGGTGAATTTGCCTGAACGGTTTAAATCGTTTTCTACAATAGGATAAATACTTTGATCATTGCCAAACGGCACAATCGCAATTTTAGGTGCTTCTTCTGGTGCTTTGGCAATTTCTAAATGCAGTTGTGCAAAAGATTGTGTGCTTAAAACTGGGCTAAGCGCAGTTAAAATAGCAAGACAAAGTAGGTGTTTACGCGTTGTTTCCATCATTCGCTATTTTCTCAAATCAACATAACTTTTTTGGATGTAATTGTGGTACATAATGGCATGCTTTGGTAGGAATGAAAGCATGAATTTATAATAAAACTGTTATAACACTGTGAAAATTTAAATTTATTTATACTCGTAAATATTTTGAGAAGGAGTTAGCCAAATAGATGTTATTCGGCTAACTGGTAACTTATTGCGCTGTAAAGGTAGAGGTGAAGCTACGTGCTTCGCGTCGTGCATCTGGGTCTGATGGCATCGGATAAGGTGCGGCAGCACGAACAGCAGCTTCTACACTGGCTTTCATGTCAGGGTCGCTAGAATTAACCACGACAGACTGAACTGCGCCACTGTCACTTAAAGTCACGCGGGCAGTTGCACGTTGACCCGAAGAACCAGCTGGGGTATCCCACGCTCGTCTGATTTTATTTTCGAAATCGCGTTTAGCAGTGGATGCAATGCGTCGTACTTCAGCCTTTTTCTGAGCAGCTTCTTCTGCAGCTTGTTTGGCAGCTGAAGCTTTGGCTTCAGTATCGGCACGTGCCTTCGCTTCGGCATCAGCTTTGGCTTTTGCATCTGCAGCAGCTTTACGTTTTGCGTCGGCATCAGCTTTGGCTTTTGCATCTGCTGCAGCTTTACGTTTTGCATCGGCATCTGCTTTGGTTTTTGCATCTGCGTCAGCTTTACGTTTTGCATCAGCTTTGGCTTTTGCATCTGCGTCAGCTTTACGTTTTGCCTCAGCATCTGCCTTGGCTTTTGCATCTGCTTCAGCTTTGCGTTTTGCTGCTGCATTGGCTTCGAGTTGACGTCTTTCTGCCGCTTCTGCTTTTTTCAGGGCTTCGGCTTCTTTACGACGTACAGCATCTGCTTCAGCACGTGCTTTGGCATCGGCTTGAGCTTTTGCTTTGGCGTCAGCTTCTCGTTGAGCACGTTCTTCGGCGCGTGCTTGTTGAGCTTTTAAGCGTTCAGCTTCTAGTTTTTGTCGCTCTGCAATTTGTTTGGCTTCAGCAGCTTGTCGTTCTGCACGTGCTTGAGCCTCTGCTGCTTGTGCAGTTTTTTGTGTATCAACTTGAGGAGCGGGTGGCGTAGGAGCCGCTGCAGGTGTTGGAATGACAGGGGCAGGTTCAAGAGCAGGCTCGGCTGTTTGAGTAATTTGCTCTGCTACATTTTCATGTGTGGTTTCAGCAGATTTAGTTTCTAATAAGGGTTTTAAATCTTCTGGTTTTATTAATACCGTTTTAATGGGTTTAGGCGGCTCAGGTGCTTTACTCATGCCCAAATAAAGCAAGCCAACCACTGCGATAAGGTGGACACCTACGGTGAACCCAATCGCGATGGCTTTTTGTTGAAAAGGTGGCTTTTTAAAATCTTTCATAAATTACTTTAAAGGCTCGGTCAGCAATCCAACTTGGGTTAAACCCGCATCTTGTAAGTCAGACATTAACGCAATCACATCACCATAAGGGCGTGTATTATGACCGCGAATAACAACCTGAAACTCTTTGTTTTCAGCTTTGGCTTGAATTTGAGCATCGGTCAAAATTTGTTTCAGTTGGGCTAATTCCAAAGGTTCGGCTTTGTGTTCTTTGTATTCTAAAAAATATTGCCCATCTTTATTTAAAGTCACCAAAGCAGGGGCATCTTTCGATTCAATTGGATTACCATTGGCTTGAGGTAAATCGACTTGAATCCCACTGGTAATCATCGGTGCAGTAACCATAAAAATCACCAATAACACCAACATGACATCAATATAGGGCACTACATTCATGTCACTTTTGAGTGGTTTCTTAATGCGCTCGAAGCGTCCTGAGCGTTGAATGGCCATTAGTCGTGATCCTTAGTATTGCCTAAAGATTGACGTTGTAATAAAGCCACCATTTCTTCGGCAAATAAAGCACGATCAGAATAAATCGCTTCGCCTTTGGCGGTGTAATGGTTAAAGGCAAGTACCGCAGGAATGGCGGCAAATAAACCAATGGCTGTGGCAATGAGGGCTTCGGCAATCCCTGGTGCGACTGTTGCCAATGTGACTTGATCGACATCTGCCAGTCCAATAAAGGCATTCATAATGCCCCAGACGGTACCAAATAAACCAACGTATGGCGCAACCGAACCAATGCTGGCTAATGCACCTAAGCCTTGTTCAAGTTGAGCTTGGTCGCGGCTTAAACCGACACGTAAAATACGTTCTGTGCCTTCAATGGTTTGTGTTGCAGGCGCTTGGCGCTTTTTGAGTTTTAAAAACTCACCTAAGCCTTGATAGAAAATATCTTCCAAACCGACACGTTTTGAATTGAGCTGTGCGTTGTTGTAAAGCGTATTTAATTCTGCACCAGACCAGAAGATTTTTTGGAAATGCTGATCATCTGCCTGTGCTTTTTTATAGCTCATGTGTAACTTGGCAATCAGATACCAACTGTATAATGATGCTAAAAGCAGCGAGAGCATTACCAGCTGAACAACAGGACTTGCTTGTAAAATAAGATCTGATACTTGAAGAGATGATTCGAGTTGTGTTGCCATAGTTACTACATGTGCCAATTCATTTTTTTAATCTTGTCCTAATTCTTTCAGAATAAGGCTACGAATTTCATCTGGCAGACGACGTGGTTTCATATCTGAACCAAGACAGGCCAATTCAACCTCGCCAGATGCAAGCATGATTTCACCACGATAAATATTTTGTTGCAATACAAATGATGACGCTTTACACGAAACTACACTTGCTGTAACAGTAATTAGGTCATCCATTAAGATTGGACGTGAATATTTCACGTTAATTTTATGCACGACAAAGTTGTAATCTTGTTGATGCCAATAATGATCAACACCCGACGCACGAAGCCATTCGGTACGGGTACGTTCCATAAAGCGAATATGGTTGGCGTGGTAAACAATGCCGCCTGCATCAGTATCTTCCATATAGATACGAATTTTAAATTCAAATTTATTCGCCATAATGATGTTCCGCTTCAATGTTGCAAAGTTGTTTGATAAGCAATACTTATAGCTTAAGCCATGTCTATGAAATGACGTGAATCGGGGCTATAAGTCAAGCTGTGTATAGCGTGGCAGTTTATCATTCTCAACGCTTCGTCCAATGGCACAAGATTTCAAACATGCTTTTAAGTTAAAATTAGCTGCTTGCCTGATACATGCAGATGATCCATTAAAATGAGCAGTACATGAGTCGTTTAGTTAAATTTTTTGTAGTGATTGCCATATTGTATTTGTTGTGGATGCTGCTGCTCCAGTCAGATGGAGGAATTGCCGATAACACAACCTATCAGTCATCGCAGCAAGTCCATCAGTTTAAAGACTATACCATTCAAGCTTTGGAAACCTATGAAGGTGAGTTTCGGGTATTGTCACGTGAAAATTATAATTTTGGACGTGAAGCCGAACTTAGCCCTGTCGATTTTGCCTTGGGATGGGGCGAAATGGCCAAGCCTGAAGTGTATAAACAGTTGTCTATTCGTCAAAGCAACCGTTGGTATCATTGGCGTTATGAACAAGCACCACCGATTCCTGTGCAAGAGATTGCAAGTTTGAGCGCTAATACGCATTTAATTCCTGCCACACCCGCGATTGCGACACAGTTAAAACAGATTGATGAAGATGATTTGATTTATTTGAAAGGTAAATTGGTTGAAGTTACTGCCGCAGATGGGTGGCAGTGGCGCAGTTCTTTAAGCCGTCATGATACAGGGGCGGGCGCGTGTGAATTAATGCTTGTTGAAGATGTGCGTGTCATCGAAAATTAGGGTCTATCTACAGACCCAATTGACCTAAATATTTAATAGCTTAAAGGGAGATAGCTCCCTTCAAGCTATTTTTTCCTTTGAGCTATTTTTCTTTTGGCTCTGGCGGTGTCATCCCAAATTGTAAATACGCCATATTGGTGGCAATACGCCCGCGAGCGGTTCGCATTACATAACCTTGTTGAATTAGGTATGGTTCAATTACATCTTCCAAAGTGCCAGAGTCTTCAGCCATAGCAGCGGCCAAAGCTTCCACACCTGCAGGCCCACCATCAAAACGCTCTAATAACATTGATAAATAACGACGGTCTAAGGTATCTAAACCATCTTTATCGACATTCAGCATATCTAGCGCACGTTGTGCCATCTCTTGCGTGACTTCACCTGTGCCTTTGACCTGCGCATAGTCACGAACGCGACGCAATAATCGGTTGGCAATACGTGGTGTACCGCGCGATCGACGAGCGACTTCATTGGCTCCTGCATCGGTCATTGGCACATCCATTAAACTCGCCGAGCGTTTGACAATATGGGTCAAATCTTCAACCGAATAAAATTCCAAACGCTGCACAATACCAAAACGGTCACGTAACGGTGAGGTGAGTAAGCCTGCACGTGTGGTAGCGGCGACAAGGGTAAATGGTGGCAAGTCCAGTTTAATGGAGCGTGCTGCAGGCCCTTCACCAATCATGATGTCCAGTTGATAATCTTCCATCGCTGGATACAAAATCTCTTCAATCACAGGTGAAAGACGATGGATTTCATCAATAAATAACACATCACCTTCTTCAAGATTGGTCAGCATGGCGGCTAAATCGCCTGCGCGTTCTAAGACAGGCCCTGAAGTAGATTTAAGGTTGCCGCCCATTTCACGGGCAATAATATTGGCGAGTGTGGTTTTGCCTAAACCTGGTGGTCCAAAAATCAGGGTGTGGTCCAATGCTTCTACGCGTCCACGGGCTGCACCAATGAAAATTTCCATTTGTTCACGCACTACAGGTTGCCCAATATAGTCATCGAGTGAAGTGGGGCGAATGGCGCGATCAATTTGATCTTCGGGTTTTTCAGAACCACTGATTAGACGGTCTTGCATATCGTGTTAACTAATCTCTTGAGCTGGGCATTTTGATGCTGCATGCACAGCCTCAAAGTATGAGTTGCGTTTAAATGCCTTTGCGAAGGCATGATTTTACTTTTGAAAGATCAAAAGTAACAAAAATCTTATGTTGAGTTGAGGGTATATCCCTATACCCCAACTCAACGGGCGACATCCATGTCGCCAGTCATGTATCCAATATTGGAAAGATGAACTTACGCTAGGTTTGTTGGCATCTTTTATTTATTCATCGACTTTAATGCTGCACGGATAATATCACTGGCTTCAGTAAAATCGGCCTTAACTGCATTAATCAGTTTTTGTGCTTCGGCAGGTTTATAACCTAAAGATTGTAAAGCGGCTTCGGCTTCGGCAACAGCAGAATTGCCTGTAAACTGAATTTGGGTCACAGTGGAATTGCTGCTGCTCACTTCGTTGGACATGGCTTTAAAGCGATCACGTAATTCAATCATCAGGCGTTCAGCGGTTTTTTTGCCCACACCCGGTACTTTAATCAGGGTGTTAATGTCTTCATGTTCTACGGTGTGAATCAGTAATTCGACACTCAAGGTTGATAAAATACCTAGCGCCATTTTCGGGCCGACACCATTGACTTTGAGTAAAGTACGGAAAATGGTTTTTTCTTGGGCTTCTAAAAAGCCATATAACAATTGAGCATCTTCACGCACAGCTAAATGCGTCCACAGGGTAATTTTCTGCCCCTTTTGTAACTGGCAAAATGTGGTGAGTGGCGTGTCAATTTCATAGCCCACACCATTTACATTCAGCAACACGGTTGGTGCTTCTAAAGCCAATACTTCGCCAATAAGACATCCGATCATATTTGTGGTTCACTGATTAATTTAAAATAAGTTGCTGTTCGCATAGTAGAGCGCATTTTCACAAAAGGCAAAATCTGCGCTTAAATCCTACTTCTATTTAGATACAAGTATTGATATGCAAATTACTCATTATAGCAAGCCGACCTTATTGCCTTGTAATTCTTGCGATAAGTTATAGGCTTGGTGATCTGAAAACTTAGAGATAATATCCAAGACTTGCATAATATTGTCATAGTGATTATGCGCAAAATCTGCCCCTGAGCGTTGCAAGATTGACATTAAATGCTGCTCTTTAAAACTTAGGGTTTTATGTGGCGTGGTGAGTGGAATAAACGCATCCAAAATGTTTTGTAAACTTTGATGCGCAATAATTTCCAGCCCTGCCTTTTGTGGATGCTCGAAAATTTTCTCACGGGCTAAGTCTTTGGCGCGATTAATACCAATTTCAATATCTACCGAGCAATATTGTAAAAGACTGCCTTTGAGCTGTCCCATTAGAATTTCCAAATGGTGTTTGGCAAACGCTGTGGTGACTTCATCGACCAAACGTTTCATGACCCGACCACGCAAAGCGGCAATTTTTTGTTGCCATGTGGTACGTGCCATCGCCAGTTCTGCTGGAATACCGTAGTCACCAATCAAGTTTAAAAAGATCGGTTCAACTTCTTCATAGCTGAGCATGTTTAAAATAATGCCATCTTCCAAATCAATTAAGGCATAGCAAATATCATCTGCTGCTTCCAATAAATATGTCAGTGGATGACGGCAATAGTGATAATCGCCCAATTGAATCAGACCAAGCTGTTCTGCAATTTGTTTGAGAATTTCTTTTTCGGCTTGGTAACAACCAAACTTATCACGTTGATTGGCAGGGCGGTTGCCTTGTTCGGCAATGGTTTTGGAGAGCCATGGATATTTTAAATAAGCGCCTAAAGTGGCATAGGTTAAACGCATGCCGCCATCATTTGGATGGTAGTCAATTTTGGTGAGTAGCCGTAAACCTTGCGCATTGCCTTCAAACTGACGGACATCGGCTTCTTCTTCATCACTAAGTTTGGCGAGGAAATTGCCGTGTGAAGCATCATCAAACCATTCACGAATGGCGTATTCGCCTGCATGTCCGAAAGGTGGATTGCCAATATCATGTGCCAAGCATGCGGCTTGAATAATCGCACCGACATCGGCAGGGGAAATCCACATAGGCAAGTGGTCTTTAATTTTTTCTGCAGCCAACATCCCTAATGAACGTCCAATACAAGACACTTCTAAAGAATGGGTTAGGCGAGTGTGAATACCATCGTGTTGAGTCAGTGGATGGACTTGGGTTTTACGGTTTAACTGTCTAAAACTTTGCGAAAAAATAATACGGTCATAATCTTTATGAAAAGGGCTGCGCGCCTGTTCTGTACTTTGTTTTTTACTACCAATTCGAACTGTGGAAAGCAGTTCTAACCAACGCATTTGAGTCATTTATCATTATTCACTATGTGCTTGTTTTGCATCATGCCAAAAAAATGACAAAAGCTCTAGGGGCGTGCGACATGGCTTGTCTTTTTAAATCTAAATTCATACAAAATGGGGGATAAGTTTGTGGCGAAGCGTACTTTAAATTTTTTTTTGGGGCTATATAAATTGAGGATTGGATGATGCGTATAGGTTGCCAAAATAGCAACAATGCTCAAATTTTTATGCTAATTTCTAATTAATTGTGAAATGGATAGCGAAGCTTAAATATGCTCAAACTGATTTATTATGTGCCTGAATCTCATCTTGAAGAAACCAAACTGGCTATTTTTGCAGCGGGTGCAGGTGGAATTGGCAATTATGAACATTGTGCATGGCAGGTTTTAGGCACAGGGCAATTTAAACCTGTAAAAGGAGCAAATCCTTTTATTGGTGAGTTAGGTGCTTTGGAACACGTTGCCGAATGGCGCGTGGAAACCATTGTACCTGAGCAAAATGCTCAGGCAGTCGCAAAAGCGCTCAAGGCAAGCCATCCTTACGAAGAGCCTGCCTTTGAGTTTATGCAACTTTTAGATATTAATTTTTAAAGACTTAAATACCAATTTTTAAAGAAAAATAGAATTGTACGATCACTCATATATGGATTGGGGCAAATATAAGTTGCGTAGATAGATTTTACTTTTCACGGGCGAAAAGTAACAAAAGCCCTCTGTTAGACTGATGGTACGTCCTGTACCACAGTCTAACGGGCGACATCCTTGTCGCCTTATCACGAGTCAAAATGTGGCTAGGTTTTAAAAATACAGTTGAAATATTAGGGTCTGTTGACACTTCATCTATGTTTGCGACGTGAGAGATATATCTCGCAAGGTTTTTTAGCTGCTATAAGGCATGGGGCAGGAAATTTAGTTATTCTAAATGACTGACTCATAACGCAATAGCAGCAAAAAATATGCTCGTCCCCTTGCGCAGCAAACAAAGCAGCGCTTTGTTCTTGCTCATGTGGCTAAAACTTTCTCAGATTACGTTATGAAACTTGGCAATAGTCTCGCTATTCCTTGCGTTTCATGCCTAATCTGCTCAGTTTTAGCCTACAGCGCAAGCCATTTATGAAATGTTAACAGCCCCTAGACTTTCTGAATAAATAGGTCACGGTCAAAACGGTATTGCGGGAAAAAGACACCATCTTCGGCACGTTCACCTGCAGCAATCACCATCACTGGAAATTGTGATCATTCAGTTTTAAGAGTTTGCGTACCATCGGCTCATCAAAACCTTCCATCATACAGCTATCAAAACCGTGTGCGCGAAGGGCCAAGACCATATTTTCACAAGCGAGTGCAGTGGTTTTACTCGCCCAAAGTTTGGCATCGGCAGGGTTAAATGCAGTTACAGGTAATTGTTTATCTAAACTACGTGCAATTTTGAAAGCGACTTTCTTAAAGTTACCTACTGCGTTTAAGTAGCCAGTCATGTAGTTATAAGGAATAAACTTGTAATATTTTTTGACTGCTGCAGGTGCTTCAGGAAAAGGAAACTCGCTGATGTTCTTTTTTGCCATTTCATCAACACGGTCTGTGCGTGCAATACACACAATTAGCTCTGCTGCAGTGCGAGCAGCAAGCTGTCCTAAGCAGGCTTTAACCAGTTGTTTCTTCTTGGCAGGGTTTTGCACCACGACAAAAGTCCACGGTTGTAAATTAGATGAGTTCGGTGCCAATAAAGCCATATCTAAACAATCATCCAATACTTCCGCAGGAATGGCTTTGTCGGTAAATTTACGCACCGAACGACGGCTTTGAATGACTTTTTTAAAGTTTTCTATATCAATATCTTGTGGTGCAGGCTCAAAATAACGTTCTTTTTTTTCAGCTTTAACATCAGCTGGATTTGGATTAGACATTACAATTTTCCTCAATTTTTTAATGATTGATAGCACATTGCAGAATATGGGGGCGAATAAAGAAAAAACCACATTCAGCCAAAATGAATGTGGTTTTAAAACATCTAGTTCACTTGAAATGGGTGTAAGTACATTTCAGCTAAACAGCGCTTAATTAAATTGGCTGAAATCAGGTTTACGTTTTTGCATAAAGGCTTGCACTGCTTCCATCATTTCTGCTGAGCTGACACGTTGCATAAAAATCTCAGCTTCATGGTCAATCCAAGCCACAATTTCATTGACATTATGTTTCATGAGGGCTTTAGATTGTTTAAGTGAAGCTAATGGTAAAGCTGCCAATTGTGCTGCTTTTTGTTGCGCCGTTGCATAGACATCAGTTTCAATGCTATTAACTAAATTTGCCGATAATGCCGTTTCGCTATTGAATTTTTGTGCAGTTAGCAACAGTTCAGCCGCCTTGTGATAGCCTGCTTGTTCTACCAGAAGTTTGCTTGATGCACCTTCAGGCGATAAGCCCAAGCTCACAAATGGAATTTGGAATAGGGCAGTATTGTCGCTATATACCAAATCTGCATGTAATAGAATTGTGACACCAATGCCAATTGCCACCCCACGTACAGCTGCAATCAGCGGTTTAGAAAACTTAGCTGCAGATTTTAATAAGATGAATGGAGGGCCTTCGGCAGCAGGTAGTTGTCCTTTAGGTGCAGCAGACTTCATAAAGTCTTGCATGTCATTGCCAGCACTAAAATCTGCATCTGTGCCACGTAAAATTACACAACGTACTGCGTTGGACTGATCTGCTTCATCTAAGGCTTGTGCAATCCACAAATATAATTCACCATACAGCGCGTTTTTTGCTTCTGGTCGGTTGATGGCTAAAGTCAGTACGCCATTGTCTAAATTCGCATTCAAATGTGGGTGAGGTTGTTGAATACAGCTCAGTGTCATCGTACTATCCTTGCTTTGATTGGTTTGAATTTATGGCTCATTATGTCGCAAATTCGCAGCGCTGGCACAACTCATGAGTTCATAAAAAGTTAGTGAATGATGAGATTTGCGTTCCTAATTCAATGTGAAATTTATTTAGAATTTGGGGTTGTTCATTTAAAAAATGAATAAGCAAGGCGGAATCTTAACGTCTATTAATTCTATTTTAGGATTAACCTTCGGTTCGACCTACTTTTGTTTTGGCAAAAGTAGGCAAAACCATTTGTCATCCACGAAACCTGCCCAATTATTGTTTTTGATTTATTATCTTGCAAAAACAATAATGAGTTGATACCACGCAGGTTGTGGATGACATTTCCGCGTATCAGATAGCATCATGTTGTTATCAAAATTAGGATTGGCGTATTTATTATGCAATATACGTTTGATTATTTGGTTTTCATTGGCCGCTTTCAGCCATTTCATTTGGCGCATTTGCAAACCATTCAAATTGCGTTCGCACGTAGTCATTATGTGATTTTGGCATTAGGTTCTGCACAAAATGAGCGCAATTTAAAAAATCCGTTTTTAGCCAAAGAACGTGAGCAGATGATTTTGTCTAACTTTTCACCTGAGATGCAAGAACGGATTAAGTTTGTGCATGTCGTAGATGTCTACAATGATGAAAAATGGCAAAAACTAGTCAAATCTTTAGTCGGTGAATTGATTCAACCGCAAGATCGTGTTGGTTTAATTGGGCATTTTAAAGATGACTCGTCTTATTATTTAAAGTTTTTCCCTGAATGGGAGATGGTAGAATTAGACAGCTTGCAAGATGCCATGTCTGCTACGCCTGCACGTGAGACTTATTATCGTGGGGAAATACAGCCTAATTTTTTCCCGCAAGGCACAATTGATTTCTTAACCGCATTTCAAAACACGGAAATTTATCGTCAATTACAAGACAAATACCAGCAGCAGGACAGCAGTAATTTGACGGAGTAATCCAGTTTTTAAATGAAAAAGGATGATTGAAAAAGCTTTCAATCATCCAGAACATTGTGTTTTTTTAGAGGCTGAAAATTAAGCCTGTAAAGCGGTTAAATCCGCAAGCACTTGCTCGGCATGTCCTGCAGCTTTGACTTTACGATATTCTTTCAGTAATTGACCTTGATGGAAAATAAAAGTAGAGCGTTCAATGCCCATAACTTTTTTGCCATACATATTTTTTTCTTTAATCACATCAAACAACTGACACAATACTTCTTCTTTATCGCTAATCAAGTTGATGCCTAAAGATCGTTTTTCGGTAAAGTTTTGATGGGCTTTGACTGAGTCGCGCGAAATGCCAATGATGGTGGTATTAAGCGCATCAAATTGTGGCTTTAGCGCAGTAAAATCGACAGCTTGTGTGGTGCAGCCTGGGGTAGAATCTTTCGGGTAAAAATACACCACTAACCAATCTGTACCAAGTTCGGTTAAATTGACTTCGCCTGTGGTTGCAGGAAAAGCTTGATTTGGTAATTGAATTGTCGTGCTCATATTTTTCTCCAAAATCATGCACATAAAAAACTAGCCACATAAAGTGGCTAGTTGAAATTGTTAAGAAAAATTATTTTTTCTCAGCCGCTTTCATTGCTTCTTCAGTTAAGGTTTTTAATTTACCTGTAAGCTGAGGACCAAAACAAGTTTGCAAATCTTTATTTTGCTTTTGTACAAAAGCTAAAGTCGCAGGGCTCTTTTTCTGGTTAATTGCGCTTTGAATTTCCCATTTTTGAGCGTTGGTTAATTTACCATCTGCTTCTACTGCACAAGTACAATATTTGCTTACTTCAGCTGTAGTCAGTTTTTTGCCTTTTGCAGTTTCTTCTTTACAAACATTAATTAAAGCTGCTTTTACATTGGTGCTTTTATATGCTTGTTGCAACTTGTCATTATTTGCGTGTGTCGTTGTTGCGAATAATGCAGCAACAGACATAATCGCAGAAACTATAATGTTTGATTTTAAATTTTTCATACACTTTACCTTGTTATGACGGTATATAACGCGTTGGGTCTGCAACACCGGCATCGGCAAAACCTTGTTTGCGTAAGCGACAGCTGTCACATTTACCACAAGCACGTCCTTGGTCATCTGCTTGGTAGCAAGAAACCGTTTGACTATAGTCTACGCCATGTTCAATACCTAAGCGAATAATATTTGCTTTGGATAAATGTAACAAAGGTGTCTCAAATTTTAACGGTTTGCCTTCTACGCCAACTTTGGTTGCCAAGCGTGCCATATTGGCAAAAGCATCAATAAATTCAGGACGACAGTCAGGATAGCCCGAATAATCTACCGCATTAATACCAATCACAATTGCTTCTGCATCAAAAACTTCGGCAGCTGCCAAAGCATAAGACAGGAAGATGGTATTACGCGCAGGCACATAAGTCACAGGAATACCTTCTTGCTCATGATCAGGTACTTCAATGCTGTGATCGGTCAGGGCAGAACCGCCCAAGTTGCCTAAATCAATATTAATCACACAATGCTCAATGCCTGCATTTTTAGTCAAGGCACGTGCAGCATCTAGCTCTGTAGTCGAGCGTTGACCATACATAAAACTAAGTGCAACACATTCATAACGCGCTTGTGCCCATGCCAAACACGTGGTTGAGTCTAATCCACCAGATAACAATACAATGGCACGAGGGCGCATAATTGAACTCCAAATTTTAAAATATAGCGATAGAACTTGAGCAAAAGTGTGAAGATTGACGTCAATACGAATGGGGATTCGTGAGGAGATTAACGACCTGTTTCATCATTCCAAAGCAATTTATGTAATTGCAATTGGAAACGAACAGGGAGATGGTCGGCTAAAATCCACTGTGCCAAATCACGTGCAAGTTGTGGCAAGGCGACTGCACCTTTTTCGACAGTAAATGCAGGGGAGAACCACACTGTATCGACTTTTTTATGCAACTGATATTGCTCAACTTGCTGCTTCGCCCAAAGATAATCGTCATGATTGCAAATCACAAATTTGATTTGATCATGTGGGTTTAAAAAATCTAAATTTGATAATAAATTGCGTGACATTTCACCCGATGCAGGGGTTTTTAAATCCAGCACCTTCGACACACGGTTATCCACTTTAGAAATATCTAAAGCTCCACTGGTTTCCAAAGACACTTCACAACCTAAATCTGCCAAGCGTTGCATGAGTGGCAGTGCATTCGGTTGAGCCAGAGGTTCACCGCCCGTCACACATACATACGGTGTTTTAAATTCTAGCGTGGTTTGGATGATGTCATCTAAAGATTGACGTTCGCCACCTTCAAAAGAATAAGTGGTATCACAGTAATGGCAACGCAATGGACAACCCGTTAAACGAATAAACACGGTTGGCAAGCCCGATGTATTGGCTTCGCCCTGCAATGAATAGAAAATCTCCGTGATGCGTAAACCCGCAGACGGATCAGAAACAGGAATAGCGGAAGATCGGAGGGTACTCATAAAATTCATCACAGTATATAAAAAAACAAAAATCTCTACGGTCATTGCTGGCCGTAGAGATGGGGAAAACTAAAAAAAGTTTAGTCTTCGCGTAATAAATCGTTCAAACTGGTTTTTGCGCGGGTTTTTGCATCTACTTTCTTCACAATGATAGCAGCATACAAGCTATAAGTGCCACATTTAGAAGGCAGGTTACCAGAAACTACCACCGAACCTGCAGGTACACGACCATAATGGATTTCGCCAGTTTCACGGTCATAAATTTTGGTCGATTGACCAATATAAACGCCCATAGAAATGACCGAACCTTCTTCTACAATCACACCTTCAACAATTTCAGAACGTGCGCCAATGAAGCAGTTGTCTTCAATAATAGTTGGGTTTGCTTGAAGTGGCTCAAGTACACCACCAATACCTACACCACCCGATAAATGCACGTTTTTACCAATTTGTGCACATGAACCTACAGTTGCCCATGTATCAACCATGGTGCCTTCATCTACATAAGCGCCAATATTGACATAAGATGGCATTAACACCACATTTTTGGCTTGGAATGAACCTTTACGTGCAACTGCTGGCGGTACAACACGCACACCTGCTTGTTTGAATTGCTCGTCAGTCCAACCTGTAAATTTCGTGTCTACTTTGTCGTAGAAACGCAAATCGCAAGATTCAATTGGCTTGTTATCATTGAGTTTAAAAGATAACAAAACTGCCTTTTTTAACCATTGGTGAACGATCCACTCACCATTAATTTTTTCAGCAACGCGTAATGTGCCGTTATCTAAACCTGCAATTGCTTGTTCAACTGCCTGACGAATTTCAGAGGGACAATCTGCAGCGCTGAAATTAGCGCGGTCTTCAAATGCTTGTTCAATGATTGTTGAAAGCTGAGACATCGATGTTCTTACCAGAAAAAAATTTCCGAAGATTTTACACTATATTGAGTGAGGAATAGATAAAAATTGGAACAGATTGGAATTTATCCTTGGCAAAATAAAACAAGTTAAGTTGCGCGCTAAATTGTTGAAGTTTTGAAAATAAATGCTTTTGCAATAAACAATAAGAATAAATTTGTATCAAAAAATAACAAAAACGGGGTGAATTTTGCATAAAAGCTGAACGCAACATGCTCTATAGTTTTCTCATGACAAAACGAATGAAAATTCAAAAAGTTTTAGTTTGAGGAGAAACACAATGAAAACTTTACATACATTTTTAGCCGCTTCGGTATTGGCAGCAGTTGCAGGTTCTGCAATGGCAGATACAGCTGTGGTACAAGATGGCTATGCGTTTGATCGTAACCAACTCATTCCAACAGGTGTACGTGCTGAAGTTGGTACAACAGGTTATGGTGGTGCCTTACTTTGGACTGCAAACCCGTATGTGGGTTTAGCGCTGGGTTATAACGGTGGCGATATTTCTTGGTCGGATGACTTATCTATTAATGGTACTAAGTACGATATGGATATGGACAATAACTTGACCTATTTAAATGCTGAAATTCGCCCATGGGGTGCAAGTCCAAGTAAATGGGCACAAGGCGTTTATGTAGCTGCTGGTGTTGGTTATATTGACAATGAATACGGCTTAGATAAGCGAAATAAAAATGCTCAAGGAACTATTCATGTAAATGATGTTGCTTATATTGGTGAGGGTGGTGTAAAAGGCAAACTCGCTTATGAAAATGACATTGCGCCATATTTAGGTCTAGGTTTTGCTCCAAAGATTAACAATAATTGGGGCGTATTTGGTGAAGTTGGTGCTTACTACACTGGAAATCCGACAGTTGAGTTAGAGGAATATGGTAATCTAGTTGGTGGAGTACCAATTGCAGAATCTGTACGTGCCGAAGCACAAAAAATCCGTAATGATGACAAATACGAATGGATGCCAGTTGCGAAACTAGGTGTAAGTTATCATTGGTAATATCTATTAGCTTGAGCTAAACCAAAAAAACGAGCTTCGGCTCGTTTTTTTATGGTTTAAAAGCGGTGTGCCAATTTTAAATGATAAACCCACGCCTCACGTTGTTCGAGTGAAGAAAAACTTGAGATTTGCGTGATTAACGACTGCGGCTGTACCGTGTCTGGCTTAGTAAAGTGCAAATAAAGTAGACCTGCAATCATAAACGTTTTGGGGTTGAAGTGATAAACCGCGCCCGTACCAACACCAATATAGCCATCTACGGAATTTAAGCTTGAGGCAGGATTACCTGCACCAGAATCCCACAAGCCTTCCACCGCAGTGATCCACTTGGGTGACCATTGATGGGCAAAACCCAAACGGGTCGACCATTGATTTTTTTGGTAATCAATCAGGTTGAACTGATTACCTAATCCTTCAGATTGCAGAATTGCAGCAAATTGAGTGGGTTGAATTTTAAAATCTTGCCAATTGACCCATCGCAATGATCCGTACAGAAAATTTTGTGCAGGTAAACCGGTGTGAAAATCTAAATTCACCGATTCAGGGGTCTGAATTTCAGTTGCTTGTTGTGGTGCAATCTCTAAAGGAAATCCCCAAATACTTTCGCTTGCATTGGTACTGTGCTTGATTTTAGAGCGATAAGTAATTGCTGTATTAAATGCATATTCAGGAATTTGGTAGCTTACACCTGCCAACCAACCCCACGCATGGTCTTTGGGGAAATTTACGTGATAATCAAAAAAGGTATAGTCAACTTGAGTACCAATTTTCAGATCACCTGAAAATGACTGGTAACTTAGACCTGTAAAGAGGTTCCAATGTTGTGTGGGTTGATAGCCAATGAGTGCTGTAATATTTCTTGAGTCAAACTTAATATCTGCATTTTCTATAGGTAAGGGTTCACCTGAAAGAATAGGACTATAGTGATAATCCACATCAACAAAATAAGGTTGGTCAAATAATAACGCCACAGAAATTTGTGGATGTGGTTGTAATTTTAATGCAGCTTGGATGAAGTGTTGATTATTGACTAAATTGCCTGTTGAAAAATCTTGAACGCCTAATTTGGCAATATTTTGTTGATGCTGTACCTGACCTGAAATATTGGTATCCACGTGTAGCAAAGCGACTTCCGCATAATTTCCTTTTTCAAATAATGCATGTACCGATTGACCGCTACGTTCTAAAGCGGCAGCAGAGGCATAACCTAGCGGCAGGACACACAGCAATCCAACAAAAATGTGAAATTTCATGTTACGTCCTTGGTCTAAATTATAGAATTGTGTTTAAAATCAAATAATCATTTTTATTGTTGATTATATTTTATGCATAATTTGAATCAATTTAAAACATTATTTTCCTGTTTTAAGATAAACGAAGATCATGGCGAAATAATGAAACATAAGAGAGCGAATGCGCTCTCTTATGTGAATGGGGTTATTCGTCAGGATAAGCAATGCGCTTTAACGCTTTAATATCGGCATTTGGTGCACATAAAGAAATAAACTCATAGCCATAGCCACGTAGTAAATGTCCTTTGCGAACCGCAATCCATGTGGTGTTTACCCCAAAAATATCGGTCTGGATTTGTTTTAGACGGTAATCGCGTTCTGCATCGTATGCCACATTGTTTACCACGCCTACGCCCATGCCCAATTCAACATAGGTCTTAATAACATCGGCATCAAGTGCAGACATAACGATATTGACATCAATTCCTGCATCGGTAAATGCTTTGTCAATTTTAGAACGTCCCGTAAAGCCGCCGTGATAAGTGATGATTGGATATTCTGCCAAATCGGTCAGGCTAATCTCAGTTTTACTGGCTAAAGGATGATCTTGCGGGGTAATAATGCTGTGGCGCCAGTCATAATAAGGCACACTTGCCAAGTTCTCTTCAGTGGTTAGAGATTCGGTTGCAATACCAATATCGGCTTCACCTTGTAGCAGCATTTCGGCAATTTCAACAGGGCTGGCTTGTTGCAAAATCAAATGTACTTTAGGGAATTCTTTTTTAAACAAATTCACAATAGGCGGCAGCACATAACGCGCTTGGGTATGTGTAGTCGCAATGGTGAGCGTGCCTTCATCGACTTTATTAAAGTCATCGGCAAGGCGTTTAATGTTATCTGCATCAACCAACATGCGTTCGACAATACTCAGCAAAGCTTGTCCTGGCTCGGTTAAACCTAGTAGACGTTTGCCTTTGCGCACAAAAAGCTGCACACCAAGCTCATCTTCAAGGTCTTTAATGTGCTTACTCACGCCCGATTGAGAGGTGTATAGTGCTGCAGACGCTTCGGTTAAATTAAAGTTTTGCCGAACGGTTTCTCTAATAATTCTAAGTTGTTGGAAATTCATAGTGGTGCAACCCTAAAAAGGATGGAGCGGGTTAGGCTCCATCTTGATGTCCTTATGCGACTTGATTTTCAAATAAATGTAAAGTGATTACACTTAACCAAACCGTTTGATTTGGGCGGAATTGGTGCAGTTTCGCTTCATCTGCGGTGAGTGCAATTTCAATCAAATTCCCTTGACGATCTTGCAATTCTGCAACTACTTTACCAGCAATCCAAACCTCACGTAAGAAGGTCGCTTGAATGGTATTTTCCTGTGGTTGGGCATGAATATGCAACTCATCTGGACGTGCAAATGCAATCACTTTGCCTTGAGGCGCATTCGGTTGATTGAGAAGTTGTACGCGATCTTCACCAATTTGCACAATCCCTTGATGATGTTGTCCTTCAAAACGGTTGGCTTGACCTAAGAAGTCAAATACAAACGGAGTTGCAGGCTGTTCATACACTTCACGCGGTGAACCAATTTGTTCGACATTACCTTTGTTCATGACAATAATTTGATCGGCAACTTCGAGTGCTTCTTCCTGATCGTGGGTCACGAAAATTGAAGTGATGTGTAATTCATCATGCAAAGTTCTTAACCAACGTCGTAATTCTTTACGCACTTTGGCATCAAGCGCACCAAAAGGTTCATCCAATAACAATACGCGTGGTTCTACCGCTAAGGCACGTGCCAAAGCAATACGTTGACGTTGTCCACCCGATAATTGTGCAGGATAACGGTCTGCTAAAAAGCTTAACTGTACCAAGTCGAGTAAACGCATAACACGCTTTTTAATCTCGGCTTCTGAAGGTCGGGTTGCACGTGGACGTACCCGTAAACCAAATGCGATATTGTCAAATACGGTCATGTGGCGGAATAGGGCATAGTGTTGGAAAACGAATCCAACTTGACGTTCGCGCACATGCACATCGGTTGCATCCTGACCCTCTAATATCACTTGCCCACGATCTGCCGACTCTAATCCTGCAATAATACGCAACAAGGTGGTTTTACCACAGCCTGAAGGCCCAAGCAGCGCCACCAGTTGGCCATCTGGAAAATCGAGGGAGATGTCTTTAAGTGCATGGAATGCACCAAAATTTTTTTCAATATTTTTAACTTGAATACTCATGCGGTCATTCCTTAAGAAACAGTTGAATCTTCATTGCGTTGGTTTTGCTTTTCTTGGCGAATTTCAACCCAAGTTTTTAAAATCAGGGTCACAATCGCGAGAAGTGCCAAGAGAGAGGACACCGCAAACGCAGCACTAAAGGTATATTCGTTATAGAGAATTTCGACGTGCAGCGGTAGGGTGTTGGTTTCTCCGCGAATATGCCCCGATACCACAGATACCGCGCCAAACTCACCCATTGCGCGGGCATTACACAGAATCACGCCGTAAATTAAACCCCATTTTATATTTGGCAAAGTGACTTTCCAGAAGGTCTGCCAACCCGATGCACCTAATACAATCGCAGCTTCTTCTTCCTCTGTGCCTTGCGCTTCCATTAAAGGAATCAATTCACGCGCCACAAAAGGTACAGTAATGAAGATGGTGGCAATCACAATTGCAGGTACGGCATATAAAACTTTGATGTCGTGTTCCATCAACCAGCCGCCCATCCAACCTTGTGTACCAAAAATCAGGACTAGCATTAAACCTGCAATGACAGGAGAAACTGAAAAAGGCATATCAATTAAGGTGGTGAGGATCGACTTACCACGGAAATTGAATTTCGCCACTGACCACGCTGCGGCAATACCAAATACCACGTTTAAAGGTACGGCAATGGCTGCAGTGAGTAAGGTTAATTTCACTGCCGATAAAGTGTCAGGATGCACCAATGCTTGGACATAGACACCAATGCCTTGTTTAAACGCTTCGACAAAAACCAAAATCAGCGGCAAAATCAGACAGCTTAAGAAGAAAATGAAGGCAATTGCAATCAGGGTATAGCGTACCCAAGTCGGTTCACGTGTTGCATCGCGTGATTGTAGTTTTTCAGCCAAAGCATTGCTGTTGGTATTTAAACTCATCGTGCAGCTCTCCCTGTGCGACGACTTGCCCATGCTTGTAATAAGTTAATTAAGAACAGCATGACAAAAGAAATCAGCAACATCACCACAGCAATTGTGGTTGCACCTGCGTAGTCATATTCTTCTAAACGAGAAATAATCATTAAGGGTGCAATTTCAGTTTTAAATGGTTGGTTACCTGCAATGAAAATTACCGAGCCATATTCACCCACGCCACGCGCAAATGCGAGTGCAAAACCTGTAATCAGTGCAGGCAATAAAATAGGGAAAATCACTTTGGTGACAATTTGAAAGCGGTTAGCCCCTAGCGCAGATGCTGCTTCTTCCAACTCGGTTTCTAAGTCACTGAGTACGGGTTGCACGGTACGCACAACAAATGGAATACCAATAAAAATCAGGGCAAGGGTAATCCCGATAGGGGTATACGCGACTTTAATGCCTAATGGTTCTAAATATTGTCCAATCCAGCCAGTCGGTGCGTATAAAGAAGTCAGGGCAATACCCGCAACTGCAGTAGGCAATGCAAAAGGTAAATCGACCAAAGAATCTATAATACGTTTGCCCGGAAAGCTGTATCGTACCAAACACCATGCCAATAATAAGCCGAAGACGACATTAATAAAGGCTGCAATGAGCGCAGCGCTAAAACTGAGTTGCAAAGATTTTTGGATACGTTCTGAACTTAAAATTTCCCATAAACCATCCCAACCGATACCCAGCGATTTAATAAATACAGCCGATAAGGGAATAAGAACAATTAAGGATAAATACGCTAGGGTAAAGCCTAGAGAAAGACCAAATCCTGGCAGCACTTTGGATCGCTGCGACATGATGACTCCTCAAAAGAGAGAATGAGTGTTTGAAAACAAACAGATAAAAGTAAAAGATAAATTCGGCACAAGCATAATTTGCGAAGATTAAATTGCAAATTTGAATAAATACTTGTTGTTATCAGAAATACTGATATGTGATTGCATATTTTCTGCAATCAAATAATCATAAATTTCAGGAAATGCCCCAAAGCCTGATGCAACATTAATATGACCCACTTGTCCTAAATTAATCGGTGTTAATTGCCATGCTTGGGCAAGTGCCTGTGCATCTGCAAAACTTAGCCACGGGTCATTTTCACTGATCAATAAGCGTGTCGGTACAGCCAATTTAAGTTGCTGAAAATAAGCCGAATAATTGCTTTGGCTGTGTTGTGCAAAACCAGATTCACCAAAACGGGCAGGGTTAGCAGGTGCAACCAAAACCACATTTTTTATTTTCGCCTGCAGTTCAGGGTGCTGCGCCAATGCTGCCACTGTGGTCAGACAACCAAAACTGTGCGCCACAATTTGAATGTCGTCCTGAATCGGGGCAACTGTTTTGACAAATTCAGCAACCCAGTTCTGTAAAATTGGGCTATTCCAGTCTGACTGTTGTACACGCGAGCAAGACATGAGTTGTCGTTGTAACCAAGATTGCCAGTGCGCATATTCACTGCCACCTACACCTGGAACAATTACGGTATGAATCATGTCGATGCTCCTTCGCATATTTCAGCCTGAAATAATGATCTGAATAACGCTTGAATATGAATTGAACCCATCATTTTCAGCTTTGGCTGTGATCACTTGGATTCAAAACTCAGTAAGATAATGCTGTAAAATTCATGTTTTAAATAATCTGCAACAAGGATAACTAGAGTTTCTATGCAAAAAAAATAATTAAAAATGAATTTTATATGAATAAAAGAGATATATGTGAATCAGGTAAAAATGCGTTTGTGAAAACACCCGCATTTTTCAATTTGGGTGTTTTCAGCTAGCGCTTTGGTATGATTTACCTTTCGGAGTATTATTTGGTTTGGTTGGCTTTGACAATCTGATCGAAAATGCCATCATTTTCAAAGTGTTGCTTCTGAACTTTGCTCCATCCACCAAACTCTTGATCAATAGTCACCAACTTCAATGGTTTAAATTGCGACTTATATTGTGCCAACACCGTAGCATTACGTGGTCGGTAATAATTCTTCGCAGCAATGTTTTGACCCGCAGGCGAATAGAGATAGTTTAAATAGGCTTTGGCTAAGTGTTGATTGCCATCTTTTTGCACATTTTTCTCTACAATCGCCACAGGCGGTTCAGCCAAAATAGATAGAGAAGGCGTGATGATCTCAAATTTACCCGGTTGTTCACGCACGGCTAAATAGGCTTCATTTTCCCAAGCTAACAAAACATCACCAATGCCACGTTCTGCAAAAGTGGTGGTTGAGCCACGTGCGCCTGAATCCAATACTTTGGTTTGTTTATAAATTTGGCGAACAAACTCTTGCGCTTTAGCATCATTGCCCGCAGGTTGATGTTTTGCCCATGCCCACGCTGCCAAATAGTTCCAGCGTGCACCGCCAGATGTTTTTGGATTTGGAGTAATGATTTCCACACCAGGTTTGACCAAATCGCCCCAATCTCGAATACCTTTCGGGTTGCCTTTACGCACTAAAAATACAATTGTGGATGTATAAGGGGTCGAGTTGTGCGGAAATTTCTTTTGCCAGTCTTTAGGTAATAGACCGCGTTTGGCAATTTCATCAATATCGGCAGCCAGTGCCAAAGTCACGACATCGGCACCTAGACCATCAATCACCGCACGTGCCTGTTTGCCCGAACCGCCATGTGATTGTTTAAAGTTAATGTTTTGCCCGGTGGCTTTTTTCCAGTACGCACCGAAATCTTTGTTAAAGTTATCGTATAATTCACGGGTTGGATCGTAGGAAACATTCAGAAAGTCTTTTGCAGAAACGCTCAAGGTTGTTGCCGAAAGTACTGCCGCCAGTAGTCCAATTTTCAGTTTTGTAAAGTTCATGTTTGACCTCAGGTATTAAATCTGTTGTTGAATGAGGCAAGCATATCGGTAGTCTATTTGCTGAAAAAATAATTTAAAATGCGGTGAATATCAGTAAATGATAAATATAAATTTCTTCATTGTTTTCTATATTTAGAGATAAATAACGAGTACTTCTTCCATGCAGTGTTATAAAAATGCCAAGCCTACCGAGCAGATTCATGTGTTAGATCGCGCGTTTCATTATGGTGATGGATGCTTTAGCACTGCACGTTTTCGCCAAAATCAAATTGAATTATTTGACCGCCATTTGGCGCGTTTGCAATATGCCAATCGCCAACTTTCTTTAAATGCCAATCTTGAGTTAATCACTGAAACGCTGACAATTTTAAAGCAGGCGCATGGCGAGTTAAATGGTACTTTGAAGATTGTTTTAAGTCGTGGTGTGGGGCAGCGTGGCTACAGCTTGCCTGATCATCCTGCCGATGTTTGGGTGTTTTTCTATCCACAAGTACAAGCGGCTTTAGATACGGCATATCATTATGACATCATTCAAAGTGGCATCTTGGCACAAGCGATTGGACTAAGCATGCCGAATTTAGTTGGGCTGAAAAGTCTAAACCGACTTGAACAGGTATTGCTCAAACAAGAAGCCGATCAAAAAGGCTGGACAGAAGCTTTGGTTACTGATGTACAGGGCAGTGTGGTTGAAGGTGTGAGTAGTAATTGTTTCATTCGTATAAACAATACATGGATTACCCCGCAACTTGGTTATAATGGCGTGCACGGTGTCATGCGGGCAGAAATTTTATCGCGCATGCAACAACAGAATTTGCATTGTGAACAGCGTGATGTTCATGTTTCGGAAATTGCGCAGATTCAAAGTCTGTTTTTCTGTAATGCCTTAACGCCCATGAAAATTGTCAGCCATTTAGGGCAGCAGGTTTTAGATGTGCAGCCGTGTGTGGAACTATTTAAGCAACTTCAACTGAATCAGATTCATTCTTATGTCTAAGCGTCCATCAAAATCTAAAAAGAAAACCAAACCTATATGGTCTAAGCGTGCTATTCAGGGTGCGCTTATTTTTGTACTCGGACTGTTTTTGGTCATTGGCATGATCTTATGGTCAAGCTTATTTAAAGATTATCCTATTGAAGGCAAAAAACAATTATTGGCAATTAATGATGGTGATACCTATTCACGCTTTATTGATCGTTTGGCAGAACAAGATCATGTGAATTTTCCAATTGTTTTAAAGCTCTATCAACGGGTGATGATTCACGACAGCATGAAAAAAGGCGTGTATGAAGTTCGTCAGGGTATGAGTGTACGTCAGGTTATGGAAATGATCGCCAATGCTGAAAATGCACAAATGAACCGTATTTTGGTGATCGAAGGCACGACTTTTAAACAATTGATTGATGCGTTAAAGAAAGATGAGTTAGTCACCAAAGAAGTGTCGCATTTGCCATATGATCAAATGCTAAAAGCTTTAAATATTCCTTTTACACATCCCGAAGGTTTATTTGCGCCGAATACTTATTTCTTTGCCAAAGGTGAAACTGACCGTAAAATTTTAACCGATTTATATCAGCGTCAAATGAAATCATTGGATGATGCTTGGAATAATCGTGCAGCAGATTTGCCCTATAAAAATAAATATGAAGCTTTAATCATGGCATCTATTATTGAAAAAGAAACCAATGTTGATGCTGAATTAGAGCAGGTTTCGGGTGTGTTTGTACGTCGTTTAAAACTGGGGATGCGTTTACAGACTGACCCAACCGTGATTTATGGTATGGGAGAGCGTTATCAGGGCAATATTACCCGTCAGGATTTACGCACTCCAACGCCATACAACACCTATACCATGAGTGGTTTAACGCCAACGCCAATTGCATTGCCAAGTCAAAAAGCCATTGAAGCGGCGATGCATCCAGATCAATCTGACAACATTTATTTTGTGGCGACAGGTAACGGTGGGCATAAATTTAGCACCAATTTGCAAGATCATAACCGTGCCGTACAGGAATATTTAAACGTACTGCGCATGAAAAAATCAGGGGAATAAGCATGTTTATCAGTTTTGAAGGTACTGAAGGGGTAGGCAAAACTACACTTATTCGCCGTATTCATGATTATTTTACTGCACAAGGTCAGTCGGTGGTTTTAACCCGTGAACCGGGTGGAACCCCTATGGCAGAGCAAATTCGTGCTTTGTTGCTCGAGGTCAACCATGAAGAAAAAATGTGTTCAGACACTGAGTTATTGTTGATGTATGCAGCGCGTGCACAGCATTTAGATCGGGTGATTTTACCTGCGTTGGCTGCAGGAAAAACTGTACTGTGTGACCGTTTTAGTGATGCGAGTTTTGCTTATCAGTGTGCAGGACGTGGTTTGAGTGAAAGCAAGTTGCAGACTTTAAATAATAACTTTGTGGCACGTATGCCTGACTTAACTTTCTGGCTGGATGCACCGATTGAACTGGGTATGACCCGTGCACGAGCGCGTGGTGAGCTTGATCGTTTTGAGCAAGAGAAAGCCACTTTCTTTGAGAAAGTAAGAGGCGGCTATCAAACTTTATGGGAGCGATATCCTGAGCGGGTGAAGCGCTTAGATGCAACACAAAGTCCAGATCAAGTATTTGCAGAAGCGATGCACTATTTGCAAGCGAAGGCATAAAACGCAAAGGCATATACAAAAAGGCATAACAAGCCATTGGGTTGTAGTTAGACATTTGATTGAATGGAAAAATCTTCTATAGTGGAAACGCTTTAGAAGATTTTTTTAAAAAATAGCGAATAGTAAGTATGACCAAAGAAGAAATTATTGAATTTTTAAAAGTAGAGTTTCCGCAAAGTCTGGAAAAATGTGAAATTGTGTCCATCAAGCCACGTGGCGCATTGGTAAATTATCACATCGATGAACGTGATTTACGCCCAGGTGGTACGGTATCAGGGCCGACTATGATGACTGTTGCAGACTATGCACTTTATATCGCCATTTTAGGGGAGTTGGGTTTGGTGGCTTTGGCGGTGACCAGTAATTTAAACATCAACTTTTTACGCAAGCCCGCAGCAGGCCGTAATTTACGTGGTGAATGTCGCTTAATGAAAGTAGGGAAAAACCTCGTGGTCGGTGAGGTTTGGGTATATTCCGAAGGTGTAGATGATGCCGTGGCGCATGTCACAGGGACGTATTCGATTCCACAGATTGGCTGAGAATAAAGTCAGCTTTATCTTAATTTTAGTTACTTATATTTACCATGTGGTTACATATGTACACATACTACATGAAAATCAGGGTTTGATTGGTTAAAAAATAATCACAAATATTTCATTTTATGTTTTTCATATAGATCAAATCTGCTTTTGTCTAAGCTAGCAACCCGTAAGTAATAAAACAAGGGAGCTAAATGCTTAAATTTAAGAACAATATTGTTCATGGAGCAATCTTTGATATGGATGGAACAATGTTTGATACTGAACGATTACGGTTTCAAACATTGAAGCAGGCATCTCAGGAGCTCATTGGCGTTGAATTTTCAGACGTATACCTCATGCAATGTTTGGGTTTGAGTGCAAAGAGCGCTGAACAACTGGCGCAAGCAGAATATGGTGCAGACATTCCTTACCGTGAGATCCGTCAGCGTGCTGATGAACTAGAACTAGAAAGTGTGCGCAATTTTGGTGTGCCCATTAAAAAAGGTTTGTTGCAGGTATTAGAGCGGTTACGAAAGTCTGGCTTGAGAATGGCGGTTGCTACGTCTAGTCGTCGTGCCATTGCCGAAGAATATTTGATTAATGCCAATGTCTATAAGTTTTTTGATGTATTAGTTTGTGGCGATGAGGTGCAACAGGGCAAGCCACATCCTGAAATTTTTATAACAGCCGCACAAAAAATTAATCTAGAACCCAGCGAATGTTTCATGCTGGAAGATTCTGAAAATGGAATCAAATCTGCACATGCAGCGGGTGGCATAACCATACTATTTCGGGATATAAAAAAACCTAATGCTAATATGTTGTCACTCACGCAGCATTATTACGCAAGTATGCAAGCTTATTTAGATGACTTAAATCAAGTTATTCCTGTATTGGAAATGCCGAGTTTACAAGAGGCCTTCCCGCAAACTTTAAATCAGTTGAGTGTGGGGATTCATGGTTTTGGTGCAATAGGTGGGGGCTATTTGGCCCAAATTTTATCGCACTGGGATGGCTATACCCGTCCTAAACGTATTTATGCTTCTACACGGAATACCTTATATCGTTCTGCAGTAAACGCCTTTGGAACGTATTCAATTCGTTATGGACAATGTTCTTATGATGAACGAATTGAAAATATGCACATCATTGATGCGGAGAACTTGCAGCAGATGCAGCAAATGTATGTGGAGTCGAGCCTAATTGCATTATGTTTGCCTGAACATGCTTTACAGCAAGAGGCTAAAGTAATTGCGCAGGGCTTATATGCCCGTTTTATAGCGCAAGTTGAACTCCATCAGCCTTTAACTATTTTGGTAATTTTAAATAAAGTTGGGGCAAAACAGCTCTTGATGACGCATATTAATCAGGCGTTAGAGACGTTGTTGGATCCCGATACGGCAGCCAAAATTATGGCGCAGCATTATTTTTGCGATACTGTCGTAAATAGAATGGTCTCTAAATTAAGCGATCAAAACTTATATCGCCAATTACGCATCAAGTATAATATTTTTAAGCAATTTCAGTTGGATGACGAAGCAGAGCCAATTGAAATTGAAGACAATACTCGATTGCAGCCTGAGCAAGAGCGTCAAGCCACCTTATATGTAGAAGATTTAAGACGCAATTTTCAGCCCAGTCACATTTTGCAAAGTATGGATTTAATTTTATTTCATGCTGAAAGTGACATGCCTATTTATGTGGAAAATGCCAGTCCATTATTGCAACACATGCGTCAAATGATTTTGGTAGATGATATTGCCGAAATCCAACTCATTAAAAATCGTTTATGGAATGGTGTACATGCCATGATGGCTTGGTTATCCAGTTTAATAGGGCATAACAGTATTGGTGTCGCAATGGCAGACCCATTGGTTGCAGATTTTACCCGCGCTGTTTCGACACAAGTAGCGTTGGGATTAGCTGCACAGTTGCCGCATCGTCAGCAAAACTTAAAGCATCTGGCACAGAGCTTTCTGGACTCATGTGAACATGCCTATAAAGACCCGTGTCAGCGTGTGGCACGTGACCCTTTGCGTAAACTCTCAGCCAATGAACGGGTGATGGGTGCTTTGATTTATCATCTGCAGCATGATTTAGCTGCAAATTATGTGAAGAAAGGAGTGGTGTTGGGCTATCTGTATGCAATTAAACTGCAGCAGTTGGGGACTCAAGCAGCATTACAGCATTTGTCAAAACAATTGCAAAATGCGCCTATATACGAACAGACACGGCAGCAATTGCAGTACACAATTAGCCACCAATTACAGCAACTATTGGCTGGTCAAGTTCGCTTAGAAGCATTTATTCAAGATGATACTCAAGTTGCAGCCGTAATATAAAACTCAACTTGATGAATTCTTAGGAGGAGGTTTAGTAAGTTAACGTCATCATATTCAAAATGATAAAATACCGAATCGTGTTATGGAATACGATTCGGTGCTTTCTTGCATTAGAATTCGAATGCACTTTATTCACAGATACTTTTATGCAAATGCTGTTGCGTAACAAGCAATCAGCTCACTCATTCACCAATGGAGTTTCCACTTGGAAATTAGGTGGAATGAGCACAGTTTTACGCAATTCAGGCGCAAGCTCAGGATAATCCAGCGTGAAGTGTAAACCACGTGATTCTTTGCGTTGCATTGCACAGCGTACAATCATTTCAGAAACCAGAACCAAATTACGCAGCTCAATCAGGTTTTTACTAACTTGGAAGTCCTGATAATACTCGGTAATTTCACGTTTCAGCATTTCAATACGGTGCAAAGCACGTTCTAAACGCTTAGTGGTGCGTACAATACCGACGTAGTTCCACATGGTTGCACGAAGTTCATCCCAGTTTTGTAAAATTACAACATCTTCATCAGGGTTGGTCACTTGAGAATCATCCCAAGCAGGAACTTCAGGTGAGCAATAATCTGTAGTGTGATGTGCTTCAATATGTTTGGCCGCTGCCATTCCATATACAAAACATTCTAAAAGAGAGTTACTTGCCATGCGGTTAGCGCCATGCAAACCTGTATAAGACGTTTCACCAATCGCGTATAAACCAGAAATATCGGTTTGGCTATGTTCATTGACCATCACCCCGCCACAAGTGTAGTGGGCAGCAGGTACAACCGGAATCATATCTGTAGTGATATCAATGCCTAATTCCAGCAAACGTGCATACAGTGTAGGGAAGTGTTCCTTGACAAATTCTGCAGGCTTGTGGGTAATATCTAGCCATACATGACGAATACCCAAACGCTTGATTTCATAGTCAATTGCACGTGCCACAATATCACGCGGAGCGAGTTCTGCTCGTTCATCAAAACGCAGCATAAAGCGTTCGCCATCAGGTAAACGTAAATATGCACCTTCACCACGCATGGCTTCAGTAATTAAAAAAGAACGCGCCTGAGGATGATACAAACAGGTTGGATGGAATTGGTTAAATTCCATATTGGCTACACGGCAACCCGCACGGAAAGCCATGGCCATACCATCGCCCGTCGCAATGTCTGGGTTTGAAGTGTAAAGGTAGGCTTTCATTGCACCGCCGCAGGCAAGAGCGGTAAATGGAGCAAGGAAGGTATGTACTTTTTGAGTACTTTCATCTAGTGCATATAAGCCTAATGAACGATTAGCTTCGTTTAAACCAAGCTTTTGTGAGGTAATCAGGTCAATGGCGATATAGTTTTCAAATATAGTGATGTTTTGCTGTTCTTGAGCACGTTGCACCAAAGTCGTGGAAATTGCACGGCCTGTAGCATCGGCAGCGTGAATGATACGTCGCTGTGAGTGACCGCCTTCACGGGTTAAGTGCAACTGTTCTTGTTCATCTAAAGTAAATTGCACACCTTGTTTCAGCAGAAAATCTACCGAAGGTTTGCCGCCTTCTACGGTTTGCTTGACGGCATCCATTTCACATAAATGCGCACCTGCAATCATAGTGTCATCTATGTGTTGTTCAATTGAATCTGTTTCATCAAGAACTGCCGCGACACCGCCTTGCGCATAGAAAGTGCTGGCTTCAGTAAGGGTAGATTTCGCCAAAACGGCAATATTGAAATGCTGGGGTAATGAGAGCGCTAAACTCAAACCTGCACCACCACTTCCCACAATAATCACATCAAATTGATGTGTTGTGTTTAAATTAGGCATGTCCATCAGCTAATTTGAAAAAAGTTGGATAATGACACCCCTTTTTACAGAAAAAGGCAAGTGCGAAGTGGATTTGAATAATGAAAAAAAAGAATAAACTGGCAACTTTTATGGAATATCCCACTTTTATTGTGATTCGATTCCACGCTTTTCATTTATAGCACTTTGGCGCATCATTTTTGATGGGTCAAATATAAGATGCTATCTCAGCTATCCTCCACAGTGCCTGCCAAACCGTAATTGAAAAAGATTCAACATTTTATTACGCAAAAGCCTATTATTTTGTGCTAAATAAGGTGAGTTCAAAGTCATAATTATTATTGAGTGAATGCTATTTATGAAAAATCGCAACTTAAAAAAAGGTTTATATGCGGCTGTTTTTACTATGGCAACTGTGCAGACTCAAGCAGCACCACCAGTAGACTTTTCTAATTTGGTTGAGCAGGTTAGTCCTGCGGTGGTGAGTGTCAATGTTGTCAAAAAAATGAGTCAGGAAGAACTCTTACAACAACAAGTTCCAGAAATTTTACGCCGTTTTTTTGGCAATCAAGTGATTATTCCTCAACAGCAAATTCCACAAGAAAAAACAGGTTACGGCAGTGCCTTTTTTATCAGTAAAGATGGATACCTTTTAACCAATCACCACGTTGTTGAAGATGCTTCTAAAGTTACCATTGTACTGAATGACCGCCGTGAACTTGATGCAACTGTCGTGGGTAGTGATGAACGTACCGATGTCGCGTTATTAAAAGTGCAGGGCAGCAGTTATCCAGAACTGCGTACAGGCAATGTCGATCAATTACGTGTAGGTGAGCCTGTACTTGCGATTGGTTCACCATTTGGCTTTGACTATTCTGCATCGGCAGGAATCGTGAGTGCCAAAATGCGTAATATGATGGGTGAAACTTCAGTGCCATTTATTCAGACCGATGTGGCGCTTAACCCAGGTAACTCAGGCGGGCCACTATTTAACCAGCGCGGTGAAGTGGTCGGCGTGAACTCCCGTATTTTTAGTGGTACGGGTGGTTATATGGGCTTGTCATTCTCTATTCCAATTGATGTAGCAATGGATGTTGCCGATCAATTAAAACGAAATGGTAAAGTGACCCGTTCTTATTTAGGGGTGAGTTTGCAGGATATTGATCGTAATTTGGCTGAATCTTATAAACTGAGCAAACCAGAAGGGTCATTGATTACTCAAGTTGCACCAAATTCACCTGCTGCACGTGCAGGCTTACGTGCGGGTGATGTCATTCTTAAATATAATGGTACGCCAATTTCTAGAACTTCGGAATTGTTGAACTATTTAAACCGTTCAGTGCCAAATCAGAGTATTCAGCTTGAAGTATTACGTGATGACAAACGCCGTAATATTACCGCTACAGTCAGCACAGCACCTGATGATACGCCTGCAAAAAACAACCCTGAAACTGCTGCTAAAGGCCCTGTCTTAGGTGTGTCTATTCGTGATTTAACTGTTGCAGAACAACGCCAGTTAGATATTAAAGGTGGTGTGCTCATTCAGGAAGTGCGTCGTGGTGGTTCAGCAGCTCAGGCGCGTATTATGCCAGGCGATGTGGTGGTACAACTGAATAATACGCCAATTCAAAATGCCAACCAGTTTGTTGAAACGGTATCTACCCTGAAACAAGGTTCAGTTGCTCGGGTCGTGATTATTCGTCAAGGGCAACGTGCCATTATTGGGATGCGTATTCAATAAGTTAAAGCATCTGTCAGTGTTAATTTGATCTCAATATAAATGATCATTCGCATAATAGTCGCTCTTCAAACAGAGCGACTTTTTTTATGCTAATTGAATATTTTTGATAGACTAAGCAGACACGGCAGTTTCTAGTAAAAAGGATGCAATGAGCAGCATATTTGATTTAAAAATCACCGTACAGCCAGAACATATTGATATTTTAGGGCATGTCAATAATGTGGTGTATGTGCAGTGGATGCAGGATGTAGCATCGGCACATATCGAAACATTAGGTTTAGGGGTGCTGGAATACTTAAAACTAAAACATGCGATGGTGGCGGTGGAACATCATGTGCAATATCGTAAAGCGGCACTCGAAGGTGAGGAGCTGATTTTGCGTACATGGTTAAGTGATTTGAATGCGCTGTATTCATTTCGTCAGTATGCATTTTATCGCCCGCAAGATAAAAGCCTGTTATTTATGGGTAGCACACAATGGGCATGTGTGGAAATTGCCACAGGCCGTCCAAAGCGTATGTCACCTACCTTTACGCAAGCTTATCAGCCACTGGCTGCAGATGTTAATCCTTTAGATTTTAGTGCTTATGATTAGTCGAGAGATAAGTTAAGTACCGAGTGTGCTCTAGTTGGGTATTACGATTCGTTATATCTTGAGGTTTTTAAGATTCATAAAGTATTTAAATCTACACATAAAATGTCTAAGTCTGCTGTATAAAACGAAAAAACTAAAGGGCAGCAAAAGGAACTCATTATTATGGATACATTGAAAAATCCATCTGCTATAATCCTTCGCAATTTCTATTCGGCTTTTGCTCTGCATGAATTTTAATGTGCAGAGCGTGTTATTTTTCAAGGTAACCCATGGCGCAAGCTAAAAAAACTGTTGATATTAAAAACATCCGTAACTTTTCGATCATTGCCCATATTGACCATGGTAAATCGACTCTAGCAGATCGTTTCATTCAAACCTGTGGTGGTTTACAAGATCGTGAGATGCAAGCTCAGGTGTTGGATTCTATGGAGCTTGAGCGTGAGCGTGGGATTACTATTAAAGCCACCTCAGTGACTTTATACTACAACCATCCAAATGGTCAGGAATACCAGTTAAACTTCATTGACACCCCAGGACACGTTGACTTTTCCTATGAAGTATCACGTTCTTTGGCAGCTTGTGAAGGTGCGCTATTGGTAGTCGATGCGGCACAAGGGGTAGAAGCGCAATCAGTTGCAAACTGCTATACCGCAATTGAGCAAGGCTTAGAAGTTTTACCTGTACTGAATAAAATTGATTTACCGCAGGCAGAACCTGAGCGCGTGATTCATGAAATTGAAGAAATTATTGGTATCGAAGCGCAAGATGCACCCACCTGTTCGGCTAAAACAGGTTTAGGCATCGACAATGTTCTAGAAACTTTGGTGAATGTGATTCCAGCACCACAAGGTGACCGCGAAGCACCGCTACAAGCTTTAATTATTGACTCATGGTTTGATAACTACTTGGGCGTTGTGTCTTTGGTGCGTATCAAACAGGGTCGTGTGCGTAAAGGCGACAAGATGTTGATGAAATCGACAGGTCAAACGCACATCATCACATCTGTGGGTATTTTTAATCCAAAACATACTGAAACAGGTGTTTTAGAAGCAGGCGAAGTGGGCTTCGTAATTGCAGGAATTAAAGACATTTTTGGTGCACCAGTGGGTGATACCATCACGCTTGCAACCACACCAGAAGTTGAAACATTACCAGGCTTTAAAAAGGTGAAACCGCAGGTCTATGCAGGTTTATTCCCGATTGATGCCAGCGATTTTGAACCTTTCCGTGAAGCACTGCACAAGCTACAAATTAACGACTCAGCGTTGTTCTTTGAACCAGAAAGTTCAGATGCCTTAGGCTTTGGTTTCCGTTGTGGCTTCTTGGGTATGCTACACATGGAAATCGTACAAGAGCGTTTAGAGCGTGAGTACGATTTAGACCTAATTTCATCAGCTCCAACGGTTATTTATGAAGCTGTGATGAAAAATGGCGAAACGGTTTATATCGACAGTCCATCTAAAATGCCTGATGGTTCAACTGTAGAAGATTTGCGTGAACCGATTGCGGAATGTCATATTTTAGTGCCGCAAGAATACTTGGGTAACGTCATGACCCTATGTATTGAGCGTCGTGGTGTGCAAAAAGACATGAAATTCTTGGGTAACCAAGTGTCTATTACTTTTGAAATTCCAATGGCAGAAGTCGTGATGGATTTCTTTGATAAATTGAAGTCATGTTCACGTGGTTTTGCATCGTTAGATTATAACTTTGTGCGTTTTGAAAGTTCATCTTTGGTTAAAGTAGATGTACTGATTAACGGTGAAAAAGTTGATGCCTTAGCGATGATTTGTCACCGTCAGGATGCACGTCACCGTGGTATTGCCTTGGTTGAAAAAATGAAAGACTTGATTCCGCGTCAAATGTTTGATGTGGCTATTCAGGCTGCCATTGGTGCACAAATTATTGCGCGCTCAACCGTGAAAGCGATGCGTAAAAACGTACTTGCGAAGTGTTATGGCGGTGACGTTTCTCGTAAGAAGAAACTGCTTGCCAAGCAAAAAGAAGGTAAGAAACGTATGAAGCAAGTGGGAAGTGTTGAAATCCCGCAAGAAGCTTTCTTGGCCGTACTTAAAGTCGAACGCTAAAATTATAAGGATAACAAGCCCATGGATTTTGATTTTAATTTGATTCTCGTTCCTGCCACATTATTTTTTATTGCGGTGTGGCTGCTCGATAAATTTGTATTTAAACAAAGAGCGACGAAAGGGCGAGGCAATGAAAACTTCATTATCACATGGGCTTATGATTTTTGGCCTGTTTTGGCAGTGGTGATGGTACTGCGTTCATTCCTGTATGAACCATTTAATATTCCGTCAGATTCTATGGTGCCAACCTTAGAAACGGGCGATTTTATTTTGGTGAACAAGTTTGAATATGGCGTGCGTTTGCCAATTATTAACAGCAAAATTATAGATGTGGGTTCGCCTGAGCGTGGCGAAGTTGCGGTGTTCCGTTATCCACCACAACCAAGCATTAGTTATATTAAGCGTATTGTCGGTTTACCAGGCGATCATATTGTTTATGATCATGGTCAGCTGAGCATTAATGGCGAGAAAGTAACGAAAACCCCAATCCAGTTTAGCCGTGAAAAAGACAGTCTAGATACACCTACTTCAATTTACCATCAGGAAACTTTAGGGGCGCATACATTTACCATGCGCGAGCTTGAAGGTGTAAACGTGGCGCGTCAGGCACCATTCCTGAACTATGTAGACAATGGTAAATATTCAGCAGAAAATGGTTTATATTGGGAAGTCAAAGTACCTGAAGGTCATTACTTCGCGATGGGGGATAACCGCGATCAAAGTGCTGACAGTCGTTTTTGGGGCTTTGTACCAGAGGAAAACCTAACAGGCCGTGCATTCTATGTCTGGATGCATAAAGAACCTGGGTTTAATTTGCCGTCATTTAGTCGTAACGGCAAAATTGATTAATAAAGCAGATTAGGAAAATAAAAAATGCGTCATCAACAAGGGGCATCCTATATTGCAATTTTAATTGCAATTATTGGTTTTGCATTTATGGCAAAAGTAGCAGTTGCAGTTTGGGCACCATATTTCGATGATCGAATGTTGGACAATCAAATTGAAGAACAATTGTTAAATGGGCCAAAAAATCTATCACCACAACAGTTTATTGGTGAAATGGACAAGCGTTTAAGCATGAACAACATTCGCGATATTAAATTTGCAGATGTGGCTCAAGTGACTAACGTCGATGGTTTAGAAGTGAAAAAAGAATATGAAATAAGAAAACCTTTCTTATTGAATATTGATATTGTAATGAAGTTCGAGAAAAGTTTTGATCAAAGCTCAGTCCAAGCTAAATGAGACCCGTCTAGCCAGCCGAATCGGTTATCAGTTTAAGCAACCTGAATTGCTTAAATTGGCTTTGACTCACCGCTCGGTGAGTCATAAACACAATTACGAACGTCTGGAATTTCTAGGCGATTCGTTGTTGGGAATGATTGTTGCCAATTATTTATATGTGGCTTATCCACATGAAAATGAAGGGCGTTTAACGCGCATGCGGGCAACACTGGTGCGTCAGGAAGCCTTAGGTAAAATTGCCAATGATTTAAAGCTCAGCCAAAATTTAATTCTCAGTACAGGTGAATTGAAATCTGGTGGTCATCATCGTGAGTCTATACTGGCGGATACCGTAGAAGCGATTATTGGCGCCATTTATGTCGATAGCGGTGATTTGAATTTGCTGCAAACGATTGTGCTAAAATGGTATAGCCCTTATTTAGATCATATTGAGCCAACCGATCAACTCAAAGACCCTAAATCACGCTTACAAGAGTATTTACAAGCACGTAAAAAACCTCTCCCGGTTTACGAGGTTGTAGATATTCAGGGCGATGCACCGAATCAGCATTTCATTGTGGAATGCCGAGTCGATAGTTTGCCTGTAATGAAGGGTGAAGGTTCAAGCCGTCGCTTTGCCGAGCAGGCAGTTGCGGCAGATATTTTAAAATTCTTGGAGCAAAAGTCTGAATGACCATCCATTCCGATCACGTAGATGCTGATCACGAGTCGAATAACGACGCCAATGACCTAATTAACCAATTCTTTAGCGGTCAGGGAACTGAAATTCCATCTGATTTCCGCAGTGGTTTTGTTGCGATTGTTGGTCGCCCGAATGTGGGTAAATCAACCCTCATGAACCATTTGTTAGGTCAAAAACTATCCATTACTTCACGTAAGCCACAAACCACACGTCACAAAATTGTGGGAATTGATTCACGTGAAAAATCTCAGGCTGTGTTTGTAGACACACCAGGGATGCATAAAAAAGAAGTCCGTGCCATCAACAAAATGATGAACCGTGCTGCATCGTCTGCTTTGCGCGATGTGAATTTGGTTTTGTTTGTGGTGGATGCACAAAAATGGACGCAAAATGATGAGTTAGTCCTAGAAAAGCTGAAAAATGCAGAAATGCCAGTGATTCTGGTGATTAACAAACTCGACACTTTTGAGAATAAAAATCAGGCTTTGCCGATTATTCAAGAACGTGCCAAGTTAATGAACTTTGCCGAAATTGTACCTGTATCGGCATTGCGCGGCGCGAACCTAGATCATTTGCGTGACACGATTGAACGCTATTTGCCATTCCAGCCACCGTTGTATTCGCTAGATCAAATCACAGACCGTTCAGAACGTTTCTTGGCATCTGAAATTATCCGTGAAAAGATCATGCGCCAATTGGGCGAAGAACTGCCTTACGATTTAACCGTGCAAATCGAATCATTTAAAACTGAAGATGCGGTTTTAAATGAAAAAACGGGTCGTATGAAAGCACCATGTACCTATATTGATGCCACTATTTTTGTAGATCGCTCTGGTCAAAAAGCCATTGTGATTGGTGAAAAAGGCGCGAAGCTGAAAAAAATTGGTATGGATGCACGGGTCGACATGGAAAAAATGTTCGAGCAAAAAATCATGCTGACGCTTTGGGTGAAAGTCAAAGGTGGTTGGTCTGATGATGAACGTGCATTAAAAAGCTTAGGATATAGCGATATCTAAGTTTGACGAAAAGGGAACTGTGATGATGAAAGTGTTGGCCATTGTGGCATGTATGTTTGTCTTGCAAGGTTGTATTCACAAAGTTGTGACAGTTCCCGTAAAAGTTGCCTACAAAACTACAAAGGGTGTGGTGAAAGGCACTGCTGCTGTAGTTGGTGCTGTCATTCCAGATGGTGATGACGAAGAAAAATCCAAACAAGAATCCTCTAAAGAACAGGATTAATTGACGCTATCATGCGTAATGAAATCTTGCATGGTTATTTAATCCATCATCGAAAATACCGCGAACGTAGCCATATTGTGCACTTATTTACCCGCGAACATGGGCGGGTTGATGGTATTTTAAGACAAATGCCACCGCCACAATATCAACCGATTCGCATACAAGCTTCGGGAAAATCAGACCTTAAAAATTTCACCAAGCTGGAAATTGTCAATCAACCGGTTTTCTTCTTTGGTGATGCATTTTTTTCAGGCTTTTATTTAAATGAAATCGTGCTGCGCTTATGTTCTGCCGAAGTGGAAATGCCAGAAACTTTTGTGCAATATCACCAGACTTTGGCGCATTTACAACACTTATCTAGTCAAGAAAATCCCAATCTATTCTTAAGACAAATTTTACGTCAGTTTGAACATGCATTATTGGAAGAATTAGGCTATGCGATTGATTTTTCAGTCGATGCGAACCAAGAGCCAATTCAGCCCAATCTACATTATCATTTTCAACTGAATGATGGTTTTATCCCTACCGCACAAGCATCACGGGCTAACTTAGTCGGTACACAGATCCTCAGTATGTGCGACTATGAAAAAGGTAGGGATTTTAACCCAGAGCAGTTACAATTACTGTCTCGGCTGTATCGACAAATGATTAGTTCACTGTTGGGTGATCGACCTTTAAAAAGTCGCCAATTGTGGATTCAGAATTCTCAAACCCAAGCGTAATGTAGGAACCTATTATGGCTTTACTCGGTGTCAATATTGACCATGTGGCAACTTTAAGACAAGCGCGTGGCACGAACTATCCAGACCCTGTGAAGGCCGCATTAGTTTGTGAACAGGCGGGTGCAGAGGGGATTACTTTGCATTTGCGTGAAGACCGTCGTCATATTCAGGATGATGATGTGCGTCGTATGCGTCCGTTGCTAAAAACTCGTATGAATTTGGAAATGGCAGTTACTGAAGAAATGATCGAGTTTGCCAAAGAAATTCGTCCACAGCATGTATGTTTGGTACCTGAGCGCCGTGAAGAAGTAACCACTGAAGGTGGTTTGGATGTAGTAGGCAATTTTGCAGCAGTTAAGGCCGCTACTCAGGAATTAACAGCAATTGGCTGTGATGTGTCACTGTTTATTGATGCAGATCTTGCACAAATTGATGCGGCCGTTGCATGTGGTGCACCGACCATTGAAATTCATACAGGCGCGTATGCCAATGCAGAAAATGAAGCTGCACAGCAAGCCGAATTGACCCGTATTGTTCAGGGCGTAGAATATGCAGCTAGCCGTGGCTTAGTGATTAATGCAGGGCATGGCTTGAACTTGGACAATGTAGGTGCAATTGCCGCTATTCAACACATCCATGAGTTAAATATTGGTCATGCTTTAATTGGTGATGCTGTATTTGTCGGCTTGGAACAGGCTGTTAAACGCATGAAAGCTGCGATTGATGCAGCGCGTTAATCTGCATATTTAAAATTGAAAGATAAAATTTGAAACGTTATGTCCAGCATAAATTATGATGAATTGATGCAGCCTGTGATAGCATTTTTAGGCTGCGAAACACCCAAAGAATGGTTGAACGAAGCATTAAATAATTTAGATATTTTGATGCAAGATCATGCTAACTGTGAGAAAAAAGCAGCAGGCACAGCCATGAATCTGATGTTTCGTTACAGCTTTTTTACCGATTTGCAGGTCAAACTGGCACAGTTGGTACGCGAAGAAATGCTGCATTATGAGCAGGTGCTAGAGTTCATGGCAAAGCGTGGGCAAATGTGGCAGGGTTTAAGTGCAGGGCGTTATGCAGGCGGTTTACGTAAAGAAATCCGCACCTATGAACCCGAAGCATTGATTGATGTTTTGGTGATTGGTGCCTTTGTAGAAGCACGTTCATGCGAGCGGTTTTATGCGCTAGCACCACTGGTGGATGAAGAATTAGGTAAGTATTACCGTTATTTGCTTAAATCAGAATCACGTCATTATGAAGACTATTTAGCACTGGCTTTGGATGTTGCAAAAACGGAAAAACTGAAAAACCCTGAAGAAGATATTCAGGGACGAATTCAGCATATACGTGAAGTGGAAAAGAATCTGATTTTAAGTCCAGATGATTTGTTCCGTTTTCATAGTGGCGTGCCTGTGCAAGCCGCTTAAAACTTGTAGATGATCTAAGATAGAAAACGGAACTTCGGTTCCGTTTTTTTATCAATCAAGTTATTGCTTAGGTATTTTGATTGTGGATTGTTGCCTAAGTCACTTAGAAATGATCAAGGCTAAGATTAGGAATTACATTAAGCTGAATTGCCCAAAACAGTTACATTCATCTTTTTGAACGATTAAGGCATGAATCGCTGCTTGGTTATTTACAGACCACATTATCCATAAATTTTAGGCAATAAAAAACCCAAGTCGTTATGCTTGGGCTTTTTAGAATTTGGCTCTCCCACCTGGGCTCGAACCAGGGACCTGCGGATTAACAGTCCGTCGCTCTACCGACTGAGCTATGGGAGAATCTGAATGCGATTATAAGCAGATTTAAGCAAGGGTCAAGCATAAATTGTCATGTTTCTTTCATTTTGACTTTATATGCTTTTTATTTGAACAAAAAACAAAATTTTATTAAAAAATCACCCACAAGACTTGCGTTACACAAAATCGGTTGTTAGTCTGAGTGACAGAACAAAGCGTTTAAGTAGCATCTTAAACAGTGTGGATTTAACCCAACTTGCCAGCACTAAAATGGCTAAATCGGAGTAAGCGAATGAATACGCTCAGCATTTCTGACATTTTTTCTCAATTTTCTTATTATCAAGAACATTATCTTTCTATCTTGTCTACGCCTGAACAATACTACACTGCTGTAGAAGGCGCGTTTATTCATGTCTGGCCTTTGGCACCTCAAGATTTGTATTTGGGCGATTTATTGCAGTTGTGGTTTAGTGAAAAATGGCTCATTCAATCGACCTGCCAATTGCTTTCAGACCATCCAGACAACGGCACAAAAAAACCATTGCAGCGTGATCATGATTTGTATTTGTACCAACTGGCGGGCAGCGCGCTTTCGGGGAGCAACCGTTCACGCGTGTGGTCTGTGTCTGAACAAAAACAATTGCGTGTAGAATTAGACTCTGCTTTTCGCTATTTATGTGAATATAAAGCGACAACTCAACCTGTAGTGTCTAAATCAGAGTTGATCGCAGCATTGAAAAACAGTATCTAATCTAAATAGTATTTAATCTAAGATGATTTATCATTTCAGCCAAATAGATTTGTATTGAATTGAGCGAAATGACTTGCACTAAAATAGTGTTCTAAACTGCGATAAAGATTTGCGAACAGCTTGAAAAGGATATTCAGCCGTGTGGATTAAAATATGCATTGCCATGCTCGCATTTGCTGCAAATTCCTTGCTGTGTCGTTTGGCATTGGCTGAACAGCAAATTGACCCTATTAGTTTTAGTTTGCTCAGGGTTGGCAGTGGAGCAGTGTGCTTAGGACTGTTCTATGCTGTTTTGCAGGTTCAACAACCAATTCAATTCCAATGGAAATCTGCACTCAGCCTTGCTGTATATCTGCTCGGTTTTTCGTTAGCATATTTGCATATAGACGCAGGCATAGGCGCATTGATTCTATTTGGCGCAGTGCAAATCACCATGATCAGTTATGCGATTTTGCATGGTGAGCGCATGACTTTGCCGCGCTGGGTCGGGTTAGGTTGTGCTATATTGGGGATGGGTTTGTTGCTATTGCCTGAAGCCAGTACGCCAACGTTCAAATATGCATTGATGATGTTACTGGCAGGTATTGCATGGGGTTTTTACAGTATTGCTGCAAAGACGATGCAGCATGCTTTAACTAATACTCTGTCTAATTTCATTCTGGCGACACCACTTGTTGCTGTATTTTTTCTTTGGCATTTACCTGAAAGTTTTATCACTTGGCAGGGTGTGGTTTTGGCAGTGTTGTCGGGTGCATTGGCTTCGGCTGGCGCGTATGTGTTGTGGTACAGCATTGTGAAAAAAATTGATCACATTACCGCAAGTACTGTGCAACTTTCTGTACCGTGTTTGGCGATTTTAGGCGGTGTGATTTTTTTAGGTGAACAACTCACCCTGTTGATGGTCGTGGCAACCTTGATCGTGTTGTGTGGTATTTTGATGGTGATTTTAACCAAACCTCGTGTATAAAACCGTTTAGATTGCTGTTGTTTTGATTTTTTTGTATTGGAATTTTTATATCAATCAAGAAATGATCTTGAGGCTTTTTAAAAGCGTTATTTGTGATCTCTCTCCTCAGAAATGAGGAAAAATGATGAGTGAAAAAACGTAATTAAAACAAAAACCCACGGTTCAATCGTGGGTTTTGTTCATCTAAACAGGTTTAGATTATTTGGCAGCTTTTTCAGCTTCGATTGAAGCAATCGCTTCATCTACACCTTCAATTGATTCTGCTGCTTTTTTGATACGTGCAAGCGCATCTACAAGCACTTCGTCTGCAGTTGCATAAGAAATACGCATGAAACCGCCTAAACCGAACGCATCACCAGGAACAACGGCAACACCAGTTTCTTCCAATAACCAAGCAGAGAATTCTGTGCAAGATTTTAAGCCTTTCGCACGAATCAATGGTTTGATGTTTGCATACGCATAGAATGCGCCATCTGCAGGTAAGCAAGAAATACCTTTGATGTCATTCAAACCATTTACAACTAAGTCGTGACGGCGTTTGAATGCTTCAACCATTGGCTCAAGTACGTCTTGTGGGCCGTTCAATGCAGCTTCTGCAGCAACTTGCGAAATAGAAGTTGGGTTAGAAGTCGATTGAGATTGAATTTTCTTCATCGCACCAATTAGTTTAGCAGGGCCCGCTGCATAGCCAATACGCCAGCCAGTCATTGCATAAGCTTTAGACACACCGTTTAATACGATTGTGCGGTCATAAAGGTCTGGTGCAACTGTTGCGATGTTATAGAACTCATCATCCCAACGGATTGGTTCATACATATCGTCAGATGCAATGAATACTTCAGGGTATTTACGTAGTACAGCAGCCAAAGCTTCTAATTCAGCTTTGGTGTAGATCATACCTGTAGGGTTAGATGGGCTGTTTAACACCACTAAACGTGTTTTGTCAGTGATCGCAGCTTCTAATTGTTCAGGCGTGATTTTGAAACGTTGTTCTTCACCACATTCCACAATGACTGGCACGCCTTCAGCAATAATCACCATATCTGGATAGCTTACCCAGAACGGTGCAGGGATAATCACTTCATCACCCTTGTTTAACAAAGCCAACGCCAAGTTAAAGAATGATTGCTTACCACCACAAGACACCAAAATTTGGTTCGCTTGGTAGTCAAGATTATTGTCACGTTTTAATTTTGCGATAATGGCTTTTTTAAGACCAGGCGTACCGTCAACAGCAGTATATTTTGTAAAACCGTTATTAATTGCTGCAATAGCTGCATCTTTGATGTGTTGTGGTGTATCGAAATCCGGTTCACCTGCACCCAAACCAATAACGTTATGACCCGCAGCTTTAAGTTCAGCGGCTTTATTGGTTACTGCAAGTGTTGGGGACGGTTTGATGGCATTGACACGATCAGAGAGACGTACGTCCACGGCATATTCCTTCTTATAGGGATAAAAAAATAAAAAGCATATTATCTTAGCCTAAATTCGATGTCTGCGTCGTTTAAAATTGCATCAAATTAATAAAAAATCACCAAATTAGACCAATTTCCTATGAAATCGTGATTAAAACTGCTGTGAGGTGGAAGTTTCTCGCATCGGGCGGCAAAAAACTTTAAAATAGTCCAAATTTTATAAGAGTGATGGTCATGAGTAAGCAGCAGCCTACTTCAAAAAAACCATTGGTGAATCTCCCATTCCCAATGCCAAACACAGCGCAGGATAATGATCAGGCGGTACATAATTCGGTGCGTCCTAAACCTGAGCAATATGCGGATAAGACTTGGCCACCGCCACGTGGTACTCGTCGTTCGATGGGTAAGCGCTAAAAAAAATGCCACAATTACGTGGCATTTTTTATTGATGGGGATTTAAAAGTATTGAAATTAACGAACATGCTTACGCGCTTTGTTGGCAGGTTTTGGCGGCGAGATTTCACGTACGCCATGCCATACATCGCTAAAATCTTGCTCGTTGATATTATACAATTCCAATAAAGCCAAAATCGCTGCACCAAATAGCATTGGGCCTTCTGAATTATTTTGGAACTCGAATACCTTACCATTTAAGTTGTGCAAAATATCCTGAATTTCAAAGACCCGATCACGCCCATTGCTGTCAGTTGGGTACATTTGTGTATTCAATATGATTTTAGCCAAGGCTTTTTCATTATCGCTCAATGCCAAGACTTCAATTAATTCATCGGTGGCAGGGGTAAAAATCACAGAATCACGGTAAATGGTGTGTAGTAATTTTTGCGTTAGTTTAGGCAATGCTTTTTCGACAAAAGGACGAAACGACGCAGGAAAAATCACATTATGGGCAATGCCTTTAAACATAGGGGCAATTTCTTCAACCGTATAACCTGCAATACCACAACCAATTGAAGTTAAAAAATACTTCATTTTAGGATGGTTTTTGGCATAGATTTTAAAGTCATCCACATAGTGCTGAATTTGCGAAAGGGGCATTTGTTGTAAATGTTCATTCATGGTTGGAATGGCAAAACTTTGTCCTGCCCAACCGCGCCCGACGCCTTCAACGGCACCAAAAAATTCTTTGGCTGTTCGTGCTGCACCACCTGCATGTTGTCCTGCCATGTTACTGCCAAATACGAAAACAGTATCTTCAGGGAGGCTTTTGATAATTGATTCGTCGTGATATTGGTAAGTCATGAATGTGTGCTTTTATGGTTGTCGTCCTGAAATTTCATGTTGCCTTTGAATAGCCAGTGGGTCAAGTATTAAAGCAGTTTCCCCGTGCTCAATTTAGTCGTAGCACATCTTCGTTCTAACAGCGTCCACTACAGAATTAAAACCGAGCAATGGCTTTGTAGCTACGCAACATCGCCACAACATATTCGGATGTCCTGAGTGTAGGCAAATCTGCTAAAATATTAGGTCGCATCAAACCTGAGAGCTGCATTTGTGAGTGATAAGCAACCTTTCGATTTAGTCACCAACTATCAACCTGCGGGTGACCAACCACAAGCCATTGAAAAATTGGTTCAAGGGATAGAACAGGGCTATCATGATCAGCTATTACTTGGGGTTACAGGCTCAGGTAAGACTTATACCATGGCCAATGTGATTGCCAGAACACAGCGTCCGACCATTGTCATGGCACATAACAAAACGCTGGCAGCGCAGTTGTATGGTGAGTTTAAAGCGTTCTTTCCGAACAACGCAGTCGAATATTTTGTCAGTTATTATGACTATTATCAGCCTGAAGCCTATGTACCATCTTCCGATACTTTTATTGAAAAAGATGCGGCTATTAATGATCATATTGACCAAATGCGACTCTCGGCCACACGTGCTTTGCTAGAGCGTCGTGATGCCATTATTGTCGCATCGGTATCTGCAATTTACGGTTTGGGTGACCCCAATGCTTATATGAGCATGTTGCTGCATGTGGTGCAAGGTGATCGGGTGAATCGTGATGATTTGATCCGTCGTTTGGTGGAAATGCAATATAGCCGTAATGAGCTAGAGTTTTTGCGCGGTACTTACCGTATTCGTGGTGAAATTTTAGATATTTTCCCTGCTGAATCTGATCAGCATGCTATTCGCATAGAATTATTTGATGATGAAGTCGATTCGATTCGTTGGTTTGATCCATTAACAGGCAAATTGGTGCGTAAAGTGCCGCGCGTGACTATTTATCCTAAAAGTCACTATGTTACGCCTAAGGATAATTTGGAACGTGCGATTGGTACCATTAAAGAAGAACTAAAAGAGCGTTTGGTGTTTTTTCGCGAACATGACAAATTGCTAGAAGCGCAGCGCATAGAACAACGTACCCGCTATGATTTAGAAATGATGCAGCAATTGGGCTATACCAACGGCATCGAAAACTATTCACGACATTTGTCTGGACGACCTGCAGGCGAAGCACCGCCCACTTTGTTTGATTATGTACCTGATGATGCCTTGCTGATTATTGATGAATCGCACGTGACCGTTCCGCAAATTGGCGCGATGTATAAAGGTGACCGATCACGTAAAGAAAACTTGGTGAATTATGGTTTCCGTTTACCTAGTGCGTTAGACAACCGTCCAATGAAATTTGAAGAATGGGAGCGCATCGTCCCATCCACAATTTATGTGAGCGCTACACCTGCACAATATGAGTTGGAAAAATCGCAACAAATTGTAGAGCAAGTGGTGCGTCCAACAGGATTGATTGACCCAGAAATTGAAATTCGTCCTGTGTTAACGCAGGTGGATGATGTGCTGTCTGAAATCAATTTGCGTAAAGAATTGAATGAGCGGGTGTTGGTCACCACTTTAACCAAACGCATGGCTGAAGATTTGACCTCGTATTTAAAAGAATACGGCATTCAAGTGGCTTATTTACACTCTGATATTGATACCGTAGAACGCGTCAAAATTATTCACGAATTACGTACAGGCGTGCATGATGTCTTGGTTGGCATTAACCTGTTACGAGAAGGTTTAGACATGCCTGAAGTGTCTTTAGTGGCAATTTTAGATGCCGACAAAGAAGGCTTTTTACGTTCAGAACGTTCGTTGATTCAAACCATTGGACGTGCAGCACGTAACTTGAAAGGTAAAGCAATTTTATATGCAGATCGCATTACCGATTCAATGCAAAAGGCGATAGATGAAACAGAGCGTCGTCGTGCCAAACAAATTGAATTTAATGAATTGCACGGCATTACTCCACGTAGTGCAGTGCGTCAGGTGGTTAAAGAAATCGACACAGGTGAAGTGCTGAACGATGAGCAAATTGATGAAAAAATCAATGCACAAAGCCGTGCTTTAAGTGACGATGAACAGCACATTTTGGCTGATCCTAAACTGTATGCCAAACATATTGCCAAACTTGAAAAAGAGATGTTGAAAGCATCTAAAGAACTGCAATTTGAACAAGCGGCTCGTTTACGTGATGAAATTTTGCGTTTAAAAGCGCAAATGTTGCAATCTGGCTAAATTGGGGCGAATTGCACTGTCAGTGTAAGTGCGAGTTTGCATACTAAACTTGCTATGTAAAATTTGAGTTGCAAAAATTACATATCCATACAGTAAATTGAAATGCTTGCGGTTATTTTTGAAGAAGATAAACAAAATTGACTGAACATTAGAGTTTAGAGGTTGGGACAATGGCTAAAAAACTTCCGTTTGCAGGTGCGCGACTTGCCAAAATTGCCCTTGGTGGTGTGGTGCTGATTGGTTTGGGTGCTGCGACTATGGCATATTCCAAAACCAATGAACCGATGAAAACGGTAGAAAAAGTCGAATTAGATAAATATTTAGGCGTTTGGTATGAGGTTGCAAGAAAGCCTTTATATTTCCAAAACAAATGCGGTTCAAATGTAACAGCAGCATATACATTGAATGAAAATGGCAATGTGCAGGTGGATAACCGTTGTATTGCAAAAGATGGCAAACAAATGCGTGCTTTGGGCGAAGCTTTTGTACAAAATGCGCCTTTTAACAGCAAACTCAAAGTTAGCTTTTTACCTGAAGTCATTCGTTGGTTGCCTGTAGGGCGTGGTGATTATTGGGTGTTAAAGCTAGATGATGACTATCAAACTGCCTTGGTGGGTGAACCACGCCGTAAATATTTATGGGTACTTTCACGTACGCCGCATCCTGATCAGGCTGTCGTGACTGAATATCTGAACTATGCCAAATCACTCGGTTATGACTTAAGTGATGTGATTTATACCAGACATACGCAAACTAAAAAGTCAGACTAAGTTGCAGCAGCTCCAGAGCTACTTATAGATATAAGCAGACAAACGTATGCAGACCAATTGACCACGCAAAAGCTGCGTGGTTTTTTATATCCTGTCATTTTAAATTTTGAACATTCGATCAATCTCTAAAACAACGTATATATGAGTATAATGCCGACTGATATAGGGGAGAGTCGGATGTATAAAGGCATTGCACTATCGGTTTTAGCATCGGTCACTTTTGGGGTGCTGTATTTTTATACCCAATTACTCAAACCTTTAGACAGCGAAGAAACTTTTGCGTGGCGTATGTTGGCAACTTTGCCATTCCTAACTTTGTTTATGTGGTGGTCGGGAGATTTAAAACATATTTCCGCGATTTTTCAGCGGCTCAAACAACAACCACAATTCATACTTTGGCTGATTTTTAGTTCTTTTTTATGCACTACGCAATTGTGGTTATTTTTGTGGGGGCCGATTAACGGGCGTGGTTTGCAGGTTTCTTTGGGTTATTTCTTATTGCCTTTGATCATGGTTTTGCTTGGCTGTGTGCTATATAAAGAAAAGTTATCGACTTGGCAGATGGCAGCAGTTGCCTTAGCCGTGCTAGGTGTCAGTCATGAAATCTGGCGCATTGGCACGGTGGCGTGGGAAACCTTATATGTGGCATTTGCCTATCCTTTATATTTCTTTTTACGTCGGGTCTTTCAAACCGATCACTTGGGCGGGTTTTGGTGGGATTTACTGCTAGTTATTCCTGTCGCGGTATATTTAGGCTTTTATTATAGTGACAGTGTAAATGTCATCGCAGCTTTTCCATATTTAATTTGGTCGGTACTTGGATTGGGCTTTTTAAGTGCATTGGGACTTGGCAGTTATATTTTGGCCAGCCGCCATTTGCCTTTTGTGATTTTTGGTTTACTGAGTTATTTAGAACCTGTGCTGTTGGCTTTTGTGTCTATGTTGTTAGGTGAACGAGTTGAAGCAGGGGAATGGCTGACTTATATCCCAATTTGGTTGGCAGTTGCATTATTGGTGGTTGAAGGGTGCTTGCATTTAAGAAAGCAAAAAATGAATCAGCAAGATTTACAGCGGAAAATTCAACAGTCATCTGAATAATAAAAGCCGTCGTTATGGTGAGATATTCAAATTTCCAAGAGGATAATGAGGTTTGGCATCATCCTCCTTTTCGTCTAAAAAATTGAACTTTTGTTGAAAAAACTAAAATCACAAAAATAATTACAACTATTTTATGAATTTATAGTGAATATATAGGAAAATATTCGGGTCAGTACCAGCTTTTGATTCAATCTTGACGACAATTCCATTACAATTATCGGGTTTTGAAATTCATGCCTAGATATACAATTAATTAGAGGACGTATCTGTGAGCAAAGAGACTATCATCGCCCTACACGCAGAGCACCAAGGTCGCTGGAAAAACCGTGAAGAAATCGCGGAACGTATGATTGCTTTACTCGGTCAGTTGTACCGTGAAAAAAATATCATGGTTTCAGTTTTTGGTCGTTCTTTAGTTAACCGTTCTGTGATTCAAATTTTGAAAGCACACCGTCGTACTCGTATGATGGACGTAGAACTTTCAGTTGTTCACACTTTCCCATTGCTTGAAGCTTTGGCAAAAGTAGACAACATCGGTTCAGCAGAAATCGACTTAGGTAAACTTGCTGTTGAATATAAAGAAAAAGGCGGCGATGTAAATGCATTTGTTGCAGACGCTGTGAAATCTTTAGCGGGCAATCCAACAACTGTAGAAAGCAAAGATGTTGTACTTTACGGTTTTGGTCGTATTGGTCGTATCCTTGCGCGTTTAATCATTGGTCAATCTGGTCTTGGCCGTGGCTTAAACCTTAAAGCAATTGTGGTACGTAAATCGTCTGATGGTGATTTAGAAAAACGTGCGTCTTTATTGCGTCGTGACTCTATTCACGGTCCATTTGCAGGCACGATTTCTGTAGATGAAGAAAATGAAGCAATTATCGCAAATGGTAACTTCATTAAAGTGATCTATGCGTCTAACCCATCTGAAGTAGACTATACGGCTTATGGCATCAACAATGCATTGGTGATTGACAACACAGGTAAATGGCGTGATGCAGAAGGTCTTGCACAACACCTTCAATGCCCAGGTGCTGCACGCGTAATTTTAACTGCACCTGGTAAAGGTGACATGAAAAACGTGGTGTACGGTGTTAACCAAGCAGACATTCTTGATGAAGATACCATTATTTCTGCAGCAAGCTGTACAACAAACGCAATTACACCAACTTTAAAAGTGTTGCATGACAAGTACACTGTTGTGAATGGTCACGTTGAAACTGTTCACTCATTCACTAACGACCAAAACTTGATTGATAACTATCACAAGGCTGATCGTCGTGGTCGCGCAGCAACATTGAACATGGTTATTACCGAAACAGGTGCAGCGAAAGCTGTTGCGAAAGCATTGCCTGCATTACAAGGTAAATTAACAGGTAACTCTGTACGTGTTCCAACGCCAAACGTATCACTTGCAATCTTGAACTTAACGCTTGAGAAAGAAGTAGATCGTGAAGAAGTGAACGAATACATTCGTCAAATTTCAATTCACTCTAATCTTCAAGGTCAAATTGGTTATACCAACTCGACTGAAGTGGTTTCAAGTGACTTCATTGGTTCGCGTACTGCAGGTGTATTTGATGCGCAAGCAACCATTACTTCAGGCAACCGTTTAACTGCTTACGTTTGGTATGACAACGAAGTGGGTTATAGCTGCCAAGTATTGCGTATTGCTGAACAAATGGGCGGCGTAAGCTATCCTAAAATTCCTGCTGAAACAAATGCATAATTTGTAGATACAGAATTTAAAATCAAAAAGAGCTTCAAATGAAGCTCTTTTTTTTGCATTTATTTCATTCTTAAATATAAGGATGAGTGTTGAAATTTCCACCTAATACGCTATCCTAAACTTACCAAAATAAAGTCTATGCTAAAAAGTAAGTAGATTTGATTTTGCTTTCAAGCTTTCAAAGCCTGAACAATAGAAATAACAGAAGGATACCGTTATGCAATATGCAACCAGTCACTTACTCGGGCAAGTCCTTGCTAAAGATTGTCCATCACGGATTCGTTTAGAACATTTAGCCAATAAATGGTCAATGTTGGTGTTGCATTGTTTAAGCGAAGGTTTGCACCGCTTTAGTGAGCTAAGACAGCGCATTGAAGGGGTGAGTGAAAAAATGCTGGCGCAAACCCTGAAAACTCTTGAGCAAGATGGGCTAATTTTACGTACAGTTTACCCAACGGTGCCGCCTAAAGTGGAATATCAACTCACTTTTGAAGGCTCACAAATTGCAGAAAAAGTTAATCAGTTGATTGATTATTTAGAAAAAAATATCAATCAGACTCTGTCAGAATAATTATCTTTCTTGCTGTCTAAAATCATAACGATCAATCAATAAAATACCTACGGCAAATATTAAAATACTCGCGACACAGCCCATCCAACCCCAGTGCTGCCATGCGTAGACCGCCGTCAGAGAACCAAGTGCTGCACCAGAAAAATAAATGGTCATATATACGGCATTAATACGTGAGCGTGCGGTAGCATCAATTCGATACACCAAGTTCTGATTCAGTACGTGAAATGCAGTGAGGCCAAAATAACTCATCAATACGCCCACTGCATAAGCCATAATATTCTGCTGTGCAAAAAAGAGTGGAATGCAAGAAAACAACATCAAACTGATACAGAGCATTGCGACGAAATTTTCGCGGCCTTTGCCCACCGTTTTACCTGACCAGCTTGAAGAAAAAATGCCTATTACACCCAATAAGCCAAAAAGCCCGATTTGAAAATCACTAAAATGATAAGGTGGATTGGCCAAGACAAAAGTCATGGAAGTGAAAACTAAAGATAAAATGGCAAAGCCTAAAGCACCTGCGCAGGCTCTGCGAATTAAATGTGGCTGGGTGGTGGCCAATTGTATTAGAGAACGATAAATAGCTACCACGGTCAAATTTTTATTGGCAGTTGTAGAAGGTAGCTTTTTCCACATCAGCCCTGCAAACAGTAGGGTGATTATGCCGCTACTTAAATAAACACCTTCCCAAGACCAAAAGGTCGAAACAAAACCAGCAAAGGTGCGCGATAAAATAATACCCATCACCAAACCACTCATCAGTTTGCCTACAATGGCAGCACTCGATTCGGGTGGACTAATGCTTGATGCAAAAGGAATTAAAACCTGTGCGGAAATCGCACCAAATGTGGCACATACGGTAAAGAAATACAGCATGGCTAAATTGCTGCTAAAAGACAGCAAAATTTGCGAAAACGCAGCAAAAACCATCAGACTGACAATCAATTTACGCTTATTTAGCAAGTCACCTAAAGGCACGAGTAACATTAAACCTAGTCCATAGCCTATTTGTGCTAAAACCACAGCAAAGCCTGCCTGACTGGTGCTAATTCCTAAACTTTTTTCAATTGAATAAATTAAAGGCTGATTAAAATATGCCGATCCCGCACACAAGCCACAGGCGGTTGCTATGAGTAAAATAAATTTAGGCGATAAAGCAGGCGTGGTTGTGGTGGCAACAGCATTAGACATGGCGGCAGAAAGCAAACAAGGGTTAAAGCACTATAAGAACTTAGATGAGGAAGGAGAAATAAGAAAAAACGATCATATCATTGCTAAAAGGAATGAGTGTTTTGAACAATCAGCGATAAAAAGCAGCTCTGTATACGATTGCATAAATATAATTCGAGAAATTCTCTAAAATATGGCAGAATATACGGCTTTTAAAGTTTTTAGAGGATTGGCAAGATGCGCTTTGTTGATGAAGCAGTCATTACCGTAGAGGCTGGCGACGGTGGCAATGGCGTAGCCAGTTTTCGCCGAGAGAAATTTGTACCATTTGGTGGGCCAGATGGCGGTGATGGTGGTCGTGGCGGCAGTATTTTTATTCAAGCCGACGACAACGCAAGCACCCTTGTAGATTATCGTTATACCCGTAAATTTCGCGCTGAACGTGGTAAAAACGGTTCGGGCGCAAACTGTGCAGGTCGTGGTGGTGAATCTGTCGTTTTGACCGTTCCAGTGGGCACAACCATTGTAGATACAGACTCTGGCGATATTATTGCAGATTTAGTCGAAAGCGGTCAGAAAGTATTGGTCGCTCAAGGCGGTGATGGTGGTTTAGGGAATACTCACTTTAAATCATCTACCAACCGAACACCGCGTAAATTCACGCATGGTACCAAAGGTGAATTCCGTGAAATCCGTTTGGAGTTGAAAGTCCTTGCCGATGTAGGCTTGCTAGGCATGCCAAACGCGGGTAAATCGACCTTTATTCGTGCCGTGTCTGCGGCAAAACCAAAAGTTGCTGACTATCCATTTACCACCATGGTGCCAAATTTAGGCGTGGTGGATGCAGATCGTCATCGTTCTTTTGTCATGGCAGATATTCCAGGACTAATTGAAGGTGCAGCAGAAGGCGCAGGTTTGGGGATTCGCTTCCTGAAACACTTGGCGCGTACTCGTATTTTACTGCACATTGTGGATGTTCAACCTATTGATGGTTCTGATCCTGCGTACAATGCCAAAGCAATTCTGCAAGAGTTGGAAAAATTCTCTCCAACTTTGGCAAAGTTACCAATCGTGTTGGTGTTGAATAAACTTGATCAACTTCCTGAAGATTCACGTGAAGAATGGTGTAAACACATTCTTGAAGAATTGCAGTGGGATGGTCCTGTGTTCAAAACTTCAGGCTTAATGTCTGAAGGTACACAGCAAGTGGTGTATTACTTGATGGATCAAATTGAGCAACAACGTGAACGCGAAGTTGAAGATCCTGAGTACGCAGCAGAAATGAAAGCATTCCGTGATCAGCTGGAAGCTGAAACACGTGAACAAACCATTGCCGCGAAAGAAGCGTATCGTGAGATGCGCCGTCAGCAACGTCTTGCAGGTATGTTGGGCGATGACGACGAAGACGATGATGGTGAAGATGGCGAAGTAGAAGTGTACTACGTACGCTAAGCGCTACAAAAAGTGACTGAGGACAAGATGATAGAAGTGGTAGATGGGCAACGTCAGCTCAAGGGTTGTAAACGAATCGTTGTTAAAATCGGATCATCTTTACTCACAGCCAATGGGCAAGGTTTAGATTTGGATGCAATCTCGCATTGGGCGGGACAAATTGCAGATCTACACAATGCTGGACACGAAATTATTTTGGTGTCATCGGGAGCTGTGGCTGAAGGTATGGTGCGAATGAAACTTGAGCATCGACCCACCGATCTACCCAGTCTTCAGGCATGCGCTGCCATTGGTCAAATGGGTCTGATTCAGACTTGGTCAAGTGTGCTGGAAAAACACCAGATTCAAACTGCACAAGTCCTATTAACCCATGATGATTTGGCAGATCGTCGTCGTTATTTAAATTCCTGTGATGCATTGCAAAACCTGATTGAATGGCGCGTGATTCCTGTCATCAATGAAAATGACACAGTCTCTACTGATGAAATTCGCTTTGGTGATAATGACACTTTGGCTGCGATGGTAGCAGGGCAGGTACATGCAGATTTGTTGATTATTTTGACCGATCAACAAGGTATGTTTGACTCCGATCCACGTTCTAATCCAAATGCAAAACTGTTCCATACTGTACGTGCTTTAGATGAAAGTCTGTTTGATATGGCAGGTGGTGGCGGCAAGTTCGGGCGCGGCGGCATGCTGACCAAAGTCCGTGCAGCGCGTTTAGCGGCTAAATCGGGTTGTCCAACTTTAATTGCCAGTGGTGAAAGTGACAACGTGCTTGCGCGTTTAATGGCGGGCGAAATGTTGGGTACGCTGTTCATTACCGACAATGACCGTATTACGGCGCATCAACAGTGGTTGGCGGCACACTTACAAACAGCAGGACGTTTGGTGATTGATGATGGCGCAGTCAAAGCCATTAAAGAAAACCACCGCAGTTTATTGCCTGTGGGTGTTAAAGCCGTAGAAGGGCATTTTGAACGTGGCGATGTGGTGGAGTGTGTAGATACACAGGGTCATCGTGTCGCTGTGGGACGTGTTAATTTTAGTTCACGTTCTGCAGATTTGGTCAAAGGCTTGGCTTCTGACAAAGTGCATCAGGTGTTAGGCGAGGCACGTTCGTTGGAGATGATTCACCGCAATCATATGGCGATTTATTGATGATGCTGTAAGTTATCATTCAATTGAAGTTATCAAAAAAAACCGCTTGGAATATCCAAGCGGTTTTTTATTACTTAAGCAATTCATGTCATGCTTCAGGTTTATTTAAACTGAATCGTTCCATTTGCATTGACTGTAATTTTAGATTCACCTGCTGCCATCTCTTGATCAGCTACAGCCGTTTCTGCGACTGCAAATTTTGCCATGCTTGCGCGCATAACAGGCTGCGGGAAATAAGAATTGGTGTTTAGATTCAAGTTTACCAAGTTATAGCCCGATTTATTCCAAGCCTGACTTAACATTTGCGCACGTTGTTGAAAGTTTTTAGATGCTTCGACCATCAACTCATTTTCAACTTTTTTACGTTGTGCATCAGACACGCTAAAATTAATAGATTGGGTCTGAAAGTTTTGTTGTAGCTCGCTCACCAATTGGCTTGCTGCTTTAAAATCGGTACTTTGTACCCGTACCTCTGCACGACCGCGCCATTCTTTTAACTTACGACTGTCATTGTCGTAAATTGGATAGGTGGTTTGCGAACCTGTTTCAACTTTCACTTGTGGATACTTGCGTGCAGTTGCAATGGCTTGGCTCATTAACTGGTTAATTTGTGATGCAAGTTCAGCAGGCTGTTTGTGACTTTTTTCAATATATAACACAGCGTGCATTTGATCATTTGAAACTTCGCGTGTAGCTTCAGCTTGAACATTGATGATATTGTAATTTAAAGATTCATTTTGTTGGGCAAAAGCGGTGCTTGCAGCACCAACAGCCAACAGGGTAGCAGCGAGAGAAAGTAAGCGCATATTCTGACCTTTTGTTCAAATTATCTAGATTTTAAAATGTGTTTTAACTGCTTTAAATTTTAGCTTTGCTTTGTGAGGATTTTTAGTTGAATTTGTGGTGGCTTTGTAAAATATGCGTTAAAAATTGCGGTAAATACTGCTTTATAAAATTCAATAAAAATAATGATCTATACTATTTTGAAAATAAATGCTGCATGACTTGAGAGATTGTGTAAAAAAAAGTATAAAAGGAAGTGGAAAGAGTTAAATTTTCTTTCCTTTGTCACAATGTAAGATGATAATTCAATCGAATCATCTGCAAGATATGTTTTTTCGATGAAATTAGGCAATATTTGGGTTAAACCTGTTTATTTTCTAGAAAAATTAGGTATTATCCCGCTTCCTAGTCTTGAAGAACAAAACTCTATCTCGCTAGATCAAAAAAGCACCGAGTCAAAGGACCGCAAGTCACCAGACTTATTTCTTTCAACCCATATCAGAGATGGTAATTCGATATGAGCGTTACTTCTGTAAACCCTGCCAACCATTCCACAAACGAATACTACTTGACTCGCCAAAGTCAGATGGAATCGAATGTGCGTAGTTATCCTCGTAAATTACCGTTAGCGATAGCGAAAGCACTGGGTTGTTGGGTTACCGATGTTGAAGGTACTGAGTACCTAGATTGTTTGGCTGGGGCAGGAACCTTGGCATTGGGCCATAACCATCCTGCGGTGGTTCAAAGCATCCAAGACACTTTAGCGAGTGGTTTGCCATTACATACCCTAGATTTAACGACACCTTTGAAAGATGCTTTTACTGAAGCGTTACTTTCACACATGCCTGGTGGTCAAGAAGAATACTGCTTGCAGTTCTGTGGTCCTACAGGTGCAGATGGCACAGAAGCGGCAATCAAACTTGCAAAAACCTATACAGGTCGTAGCTCAGTCATCAGCTTCTCAGGTGGCTATCATGGTATGACTCATGGTTCATTGGCGATGACAGGTAACTTGTCTGCAAAAAACGCAGTCAATGGTTTAATGCCTGGTGTTCAATTTATGCCATATCCGCATGAATACCGCTGTCCACTTGGTATTGGCGGTGAAGCGGGTGTAGATGCTTTAACGTATTATTTTGAAAACTTCATTGAAGATGTAGAAAGCGGTGTAACTAAGCCTGCAGCTGTGATTCTTGAAGCAATTCAAGGTGAAGGCGGTGTAGTGACTGCACCAATTAAATGGTTGAAAAAAATCCGCGAAGTGACTGAAAAGCACAACATCGTTTTAATTTTAGACGAAGTTCAAGCGGGCTTTGCACGTTCAGGCAAAATGTTTGCATTTGAACATGCAGGTATTGAGCCAGACGTGATTGTAATGTCTAAAGCTGTTGGTGGTGGTTTGCCATTGGCTGTACTTGCAATTAAACGTAAGTTTGACGCATGGCAGCCTGCAGGTCACACGGGTACTTTCCGTGGTAACCAATTGGCAATGGGTACTGGTCTTGTGGTGCTTAAAACCATTAAAGAACAAAACCTTGCACAAAATGCGCAAGAGCGTGGTGAGTTCTTACAAGCTGAATTGAAAAAATTAGCTGTTGAATTCCCATGTATTGGTAACGTGCGTGGTCGCGGTTTAATGATTGGTATCGAAATTGTAGATGAGCGCCAAGAAAAAGACCGTTTAGGTGCTTATCCAGCAGATTCTCAATTGGCTGCTGCTGTTCAAGCTGCATGTTTTGACAACAAATTGTTGCTTGAGAAAGGTGGTCGTGGTGGTACGGTGATCCGTTTACTTTGCCCACTCATCATTACTCAAGAAGAGTGTGTAGAAGTCATCGCTCGCTTCAAGAAAGCAGTTGCTGAAGCGTTAGTCGCAGTTCGAGGCGCATAAGTTTATGGTAGATTTTGCAGAACATCGTAAAGCGTTACTCTGCAATGATGCTCAATCCATTGCTGACTACAGTGCAGCAATGGATCAAGCGACTCAAGCAGTCGCGGCATGGTTGCAAAATGACAAAATGTACACAGGCGGCAGCATTAAAGAATTGCGTGAAGCGATTTCTTTCCAGCCTGCAAAACAAGGCTTGGGTGTACAAAAGTCATTGGAACGCATGGTTGAGCTTTTCTTAAACAAAAGTTTAAAAGTTCATCATCCACATTCTTTGGCACATTTGCATTGCCCAACTATGGTGGCAAGTCAAATTGCAGAAGTTCTCATTAACGCAACCAACCAATCTATGGACTCTTGGGATCAAAGCCCTGCAGGTTCATTGATGGAAGTACAACTGATTGACTGGTTACGTCAAAAAGTTGGCTATGGCGCAGGTCAAGCGGGCGTGTTCACTTCAGGTGGTACACAGTCTAACTTGATGGGTGTGTTATTGGCGCGTGATGCGTGTATTGCAAAGAACTGGAAAGACGAAAACGGTAATCCGTGGTCTGTTCAGCGCGATGGTATTCCAAGCGATGCAATGCGTAATGTGAAAGTGATTTGTTCTGAAAACGCACACTTCTCTGTGCAAAAGAACATGGCGATGATGGGCATGGGCTTCCAGTCGGTTGTGACTGTACCTGTTAATGAAAATGCACAAATGGACGTGGTTGCACTTGAGCAAACCATGGCGCATTTAAAAGCTGAAGGTAAGATCGTTGCATGTGTGGTTGCAACTGCGGGTACAACCGATGCGGGCGCGATTGATCCACTTAAAAAGATTCGTGACATCACCAATCAATATGGCGCGTGGATGCACATTGACGCAGCTTGGGGTGGTGCATTAATTCTTTCTAACAGTCATCGTGACATGCTTGATGGTATTGAGTTGTCTGATTCTGTGACACTGGATTTCCATAAGCATTATTTCCAAACTATTTCGTGCGGTGCGTTCTTACTGAAAGATGAAGCGAACTATCGTTTCATGCACTATGAAGCAGAATATTTGAACTCTGCTTATGATGAAGAGCATGGTGTACCAAACTTGGTGTCTAAGTCATTACAAACAACACGTCGTTTTGATGCATTGAAACTTTGGATGACAATTGAAGCCTTGGGTGAAGAACTTTACGGTTCTATGATTGATCATGGTGTGAAGCTAACCCGTGACGTTGCTGATTATATTAAGGCGACTGCAGGTTTAGAATTGTTGGTTGAACCACAATTTGCTTCAGTATTGTTCCGTGTTGTGCCTGAAGGTTATCCAGCAGAGTTCTTGGATAGCTTGAACCAAAACGTGGCAGATGAGTTATTTGCACGTGGTGAAGCCAATATTGGTGTAACTAAAGTCGGTAATGTTCAATCATTGAAGATGACGACTTTAAGTCCAGTGGCAACACTTGAAAACGTAAAAAACTTGTTAGGCCTAGTATTGGCAGAAGCAGATCGCATTAAAGATGCGATTGTCGCGGGTACTTATACGCCACCAATCGACTAATGCTTTCATTATTCAGATTGTTATGAAATACAACAAAAGAAGTCACTACGGTGGCTTTTTTTGTGTCTGATTAAAAATATTGCAGTGAAGTGTTGTACCGTTCTTGCTTGAATTTTGTGATGGATTGGGTGTTTTGGGCTCAAATAATGCACTGCGGATGTCATAAAAATTACGCAATTGGCGAATAAACCATCAATTTTGGTAGAAAAAACCATAAATAATGATGACATTGGCATGAATTATTACAATTTGAAATTTAAATACTGAAAAAAAATAAGCACTCTAGTGTTTTATTAGTTATTGATTTTAAATCATTTAAAAATTATTTCAGATACGAAAAGCAAATATAACCAAAGCGTAACAAAGCTGTAACATGGTTGTCATATTATAAAACCACAATGCAGTTATCGAAATAAGTACAAAACTTAATAACAAGTGACGTACTCCGAACTTGCATACTATGAGAGAGAACAGAATGCGCTTTACTAACATCGCCATTGCTTTAGCCGTATCTGCAGCAGCTGTAACAACTGCTAACGCAGCTCGTGACACCATCCAAATCGCGGGTTCTTCAACCGTTCTACCATACGCAAGTATTGTAGCAGAAGAATTTGGTAATACTTTCCTACAATTCAAAACTCCAGTTGTTGGTTCAGGCGGTTCTTCAGGTGGTTTGAAGCAGTTCTGTACAGGTGTGGGTGATAACACAATCGACATCGCGAACTCATCTCGTAAAATTAAAGATTCAGAATTAGCTGCTTGTAAAAAAGCAGGCGTAAACCAAGTTTTAGAAATTAAAATTGGTTACGACGGTATCGTATTTGCTTCTAACGCAAACAAAGCGGCTTACAAATTAAAGCCTTACCATGTATATGCAGCAATTGCAGCTCAATTACCATCTAAAGGTAAAATGGTTGCTAACCCATATACACGTTGGAACCAAATTGACAAAACACTTCCAAACGAGCCTATTACACTTGTAATTCCAGCGTCTAACCACGGTACACGTGAAGTGTTCCAAGAGAAAATGGTTGATGCAGGCTGTGAAGCTTATGCTGCAATCAAAGCATTAGACAAAGATGCGCAAAAGAAAGCGTGTACTACTTTCCGTAAGGATGGTCGTGTAATCGAAATCGCGGGTGACTACACAGAAACACTGGCACGTTTGAAAACTTCTCCAAGCGCAGTAGGTGTATTCGGCTTAGGTTTCTATGACCAAAACCGTGACCGTTTACGTGTTGCAACTGTAAACAACGTAGCGCCATCTGAAAACACAATTTTAAATGGTTCTTACCCTGTATCACGTCCATTGTTCTTCTACGTGAAAGGTGAGCACCTTAAATCAATCAAAGGTTTACCGCAATTTACTGAATACTTCTTGAGCAAGAAAGTATCTGGTAAAGGTTCTAAATTAGACAAAGCAGGTTTGATCTCTATGTCTGACAAAGAGCGTGCACAAGTTCTTGCTAACTTCAAAGCTGGTAAAGCGGTTAAGTAATTTGAGTTAAAGCAGCTGATGGCAGGGAACAACCTGCCATCGGCTTTTTGCTAAGAAATGTTTTTTCAAAAACACAAATTGAAAAAACAGTGGAGAATACATGAATCTGCTACTCATAGGTGTGTTATTGGCGATTATCGCCGTAGCCTATCAAATCGGGTTAAGCAAGAGCCGTAACCTAGCAGGTAAGGGAAATAACTCTGCAATGTTACATTCTCGCCCAGGATATTATGGCGCGTTGGTAGCATTATGGTGTGGTATTCCTGCTTTTTTAATTTTGATTGTTTGGAACTTGGTTGAACCAAGTATTCTAGAGCAAGTGGTAATTAATAATGTGCCAGCGCACATTGCTGCAAGCCTAGACCCTGCAAGTACAAGTGTTTTGGTTGATCGCGTACAAGCCATTGCATCTGGTTTTGGTGTAAGTGATACACCTGCTGCATACGAAGTTGCAGCGGCAGAGCAATTAGCGAAAATTGAAACCATTGGTTCTTATGCCAAACTTGCGGTGGTGATCTGTGCGGCCTTATTTGGTTTGCTGTGGGCAAAGAAACGTGTTTCACAACAATTCCGCGCACGTAACCAAGTTGAAAAAATCATCAACATTTCTTTGGCATTATGTTCTGGTGTTGCGATTCTAACTACGGTTGGTATTGTGATGTCCATGTTCAGTGAAGCGATGCGATTCTTTAGTTTCGTTAGCCCACTGGATTTCTTCTTTGGTACAGTCTGGAACCCTGGTTTTAGCACCTCGGGTAGTGCAGATGGCAGTTATGGTTTACTTCCATTACTGTGGGGTACATTGATGGTGAGTGGTATTGCTTTATTAGTTGCAGTACCTATTGGTTTAATGATCGCCATTTACCTTGCAGAATATGCATCGCCTAAATTCCGTGCATGGGCAAAGCCGACCATTGAAGTTTTAGCAGGTATTCCGACCATTGTGTACGGTGTATTTGCCATGATGATCATCGGCCCGTTCCTTAAAACTGCGGGTGCAATCATTGGACTAGATATTAATGCCACGAGTGCATTAACCGCTGGTTTAGTGATGGGCATCATGATTATTCCTTTTGTATCTTCATTGTCTGATGACATTATTACGCAAGTGCCGCGTGCGCTGCGTGATGGTTCTTTAGGCTTGGGTGCAACCAAATCTGAAACCATTCGTCGCGTGGTGATGCCAGCTGCATTACCAGGGGTGATTGGTGCATTCTTACTTGCTGCGTCACGTGCAATTGGCGAAACCATGATTGTGGTGTTGGCTGCAGGTAATAGTCCTTTACTACACGCAAACCCATTAGAAGCGGTATCTACGGTTACGATTACGATTGTGAACCAATTAACAGGTGATACAGATTTCGCAAGTCCGCAGGCATTGGTTGCTTTCGCACTTGGTTTGACCCTGTTCGTGATTACCTTAGGTTTGAACATTGTTGCACTATACATCGTGCGTAAATATCGTGAGCAATACGACTAATGAGTACTTCAAATACATCGTCTTTGGATCAGTTAGATCCACAAGCTGCTGCCGAATTACGTGAACAACGTAAAAAAACCATCGCCAGTTCATTGGGTAAGCGTCATCGTAAGGAAAAAACCTTCCGCTTGATGGGTTTCTCGGCAGTTATTGCAGGTTTATTCTTTGTCGTATTGTTATTCGGCAGTATCTTATCTAAAGGTTTGCCTGCGTTCTGGCAAAGCAGCATGAGCCTTCCAATTTACTTCGATCCAGCGATTGTCAATGCAGGTCCAAAACCTAAGGCGATTGCAGGCGAGTCACCAGCACAATACGAAGACCGTATGATTGCGTGGCAAACCGAAATGGGTATGGTCGATTGGGATGCTTTAATTGTGAATGGTATTGTGGCGAAAGACAAAGCGCTTGAAGCTAAGCGTGATGATCTTGGTTACTTATATACCAGTTCTGAAGCATACCGTATTCGTGACATGGTCTTGGCTGATCCTTCTTTAATTGGTCAAACCAAAGAAGTGAAAGTGCTTGCAGATGCGAACGTTGATGTATGGTTAGAAGGCAAGATTGACCGCAGCTTACCAGATGAGCAGCAACAATTAAGCCCTGAAGTACGTCAATTGGCAGATCAGCTCGAATCACAAGGTATTATTGAAAGTACTTTCAATACCAATATTTTTGTTAGCCCAGACTCACGTAGTTCTCCAGCAACTTCTGGTTTGGCGGGTGCATTCATGGGTTCATTATTCATGATGCTGATTGTGATCTTTATTTCGATTCCAATTGGTGTTGCATCGGCAATTTACTTAGAAGAATTTGCGCCAAAAAATGCGATTACTGATATTATTGAAGTGAACATCAATAACTTGGCCGCTGTACCTTCTATTGTATTTGGTTTGTTAGGTGCCGCGATCTTTATTGGTTGGATGCATTTACCATTGTCTGCACCATTGGTCGGTGGTTTGGTACTGAGTTTAATGACTTTACCAACAGTGATTATTACCACGCGTGCATCATTAAAAGCAGTGCCGCCGTCTATCCGTCAAGCTGCTTTAGGTTTGGGTGCTTCTCGTTTACAAACAGTGTTCCACCACGTACTCCCACTTGCATTGCCGGGTATTTTAACGGGTGCAATTATTGGTGTCGCACAAGCTTTAGGTGAAACCGCACCATTGTTATTAATTGGTATGAGTGCTTTCGTTGCCAGTGTACCAGCAACTCCACTTGATCAATCTACTGCGTTACCTGTGCAAATTTTCTTATGGCAGGGTAATGAATTGCGTAACTTCTTCGAGGGACGTACCGCTGCAGCCATTATCGTACTACTTGCGCTAATGATTGGCTTAAACAGCCTTGCAATTTGGTTACGTAAGAAGTTTGAAGTACGCTGGTAATTGAGGGCAGAGAATATGAATACTGTAGTAAGCACAGAAAAACCGAATTCCTTAGAACAGGATAAGCAAGTGAATCCACAACAAAGCCAATTTACATCTACCCATGTAGAACAGAAGCAATCATCGACTTCGTTTGTTTCACAATTTGATACGCAAACTTCAAGCAAAAAAGAAGCGAAATCTTCAAATGTAAAGTTAAGCACCAATGACGTGCATGTGTACTATGGTGAATCTGAAGCGATTAAAGGTATTGATTTAAATATCTATGAAAATGAAGTGATTGCCTTCATTGGTCCATCAGGTTGTGGTAAATCTACGTTCTTGCGTACTTTAAACCGTATGAACGACACGATTGATAGCTGTCGTGTAACGGGTAAAGTAATGTTGGATAACCAAGACATTTATGACCCGAACCTTGACGTGGTGTTATTACGTGCGCAAGTGGGCATGGTGTTCCAGAAGCCAAACCCATTCCCTAAATCAATTTTTGAAAACGTGGCTTATGGCCCTAAATTGCATGGTTTAGCACGTGATAAGTACGATTTAGAAGAAATTGTAGAAAACAGCTTGCGTAAGGCAGGTTTGTGGGATGAGGTGAAAGATCGTTTGAATCAACCAGGTACAGGTCTTTCTGGTGGTCAGCAACAACGTCTTTGTATCGCGCGTACCATTGCGGTAAGTCCAGAAGTAATTTTGATGGATGAACCATGTTCGGCGCTTGACCCAATCGCAACGGCAAAAGTAGAAGAATTAATTTCTGAACTTTCTACCCAATATACGATTGCGATTGTAACGCACTCAATGCAACAGGCAGCGCGTGTATCTGACCGTACCGCATACTTCCATTTGGGTGATTTGATTGAAGTGAATGCGACTGAAAAAGTATTTACTCAGCCAGACCATCAATTAACAGAAGCGTATATTACAGGGCGTTTTGGTTAATCTGCTTAAGTCCTGAAAGCTATTAAAACAGAATCTTAGGATTCTGTTTTTTTTGTTATAGTATTGATTGTTTTGTACGCGCAGCGAAAATAAAAAATGCAGTTTCCTTCACAAGAAGAACGACAACAGGCAAAACCAGCACGCCAAGCCACGAAAAAAATAATCGATGCCTTGTTTGGATTTCAACATAGTGCAGAGACGATAGCAGCACTTTTGGTTTTGCTGAGTATTTTATTGGCAACGTTTTTTAGCCATGATGGGTGGTTTCCAACCTCTCAAAGCCCCAATATGAGCAATTATCATCGTTGGTTGTATGATCAATTTGTGATAGTTTCAGGTGTGATAGTGCTAGTTGTTTATTTTAGGGTACAGCAGCAAGTAAGTGATCCTGATTTTCGGCAGGCTTGGCGAGACTATATTGATGCCAATGCTAAATTTAAGTTTTATCGCTATGTAAAAGCACAACAAAAAAATAAGTTGCCGCTCTTGCACAGTGCAGTAGGTGAATTTCTCTTCGTGATGTGTTTCTGCGTAGGTTTAGTGTGTTTCTATTCAATGCTTACACCTTCAGATCATGAGCGTAGAGGTAGTTTTCTACTGTTTGGTTGGTGGCCGATCAACGCACTTATTATTGGGATTTGCTACCAGGGGCAAATTTGGTTTGCTGTACGTTTAATGGCTGTTCGGCAGATTTCTAAACAATATTTACGATTGATTCAAAAAGAAGCTGCTTTAAGATAGAAAAAGTATTGAAAAAGTCGAAATTGACCTAATGTAGTCCTAATAAACCGAATTAAATTGAGAACTCATTTTTATGTTATTTCATTTACCTAAACTACCTGCCGAAATTCGGATTAGTCATTTGAATGCGCGAATTAATGAACAACGAAAAAAAATTGCGCAAACCACGGCATCTAAACTCGAGCTATTACAACTTTCACAACAAATGGCACGTGAAGCGCGCGCCCGTAAAAAGAACAATCAAAAAATTTATGTGTTGGATTTTAAAGGTGATACTGCTGCGTCTGCTGTAGAGCAATTGCGTGAAGAAATCACCCTAATTTTGGCAACGGCCAAAGCTGGACGTGACCGTGTTGTGGTACGTTTGGAAAGTCCAGGCGGTATGGTGCATGGTTATGGGCTTGCAGCTGCACAATTGGTACGTTTGCGTGATGCAGGTTTCCATCTCACGATTTGCGTCGATAAAGTCGCAGCAAGTGGTGGCTATATGATGGCATGTATTGGTTCAGAAATTGTGTCAGCGCCATTTGCGATTTTGGGTTCTATTGGCGTAGTGGCACAAGTGCCTAACTTTAATCGCTTGCTCAAAGAAAAAAATATAGATTTTGAGATGTACACAGCAGGTCAATACAAACGCACTGTGACCATGTTTGGTGAAAATACCGAAGAAGGCAAGGCTAAGTTTGAAGAAGAATTGCAACAAACTCATGTACTATTTAAACACTTTGTCGAAAAATACCGTCCACAACTGAATGTTGAAAAAGTGGCAACAGGTGAGCATTGGTATGGTCAGGATGCACTGGATTTAAACTTGGTAGATAAGTTACAAACCTCAGATGAATACTTACTAAGTTTGTTGCCACAGCATGATATTTATGTGATTCAAACCCGTAAAAAGCCAACTTTGGGTGAAAAACTGGGTTTGCAAGCTGCACAAATGGCAGACAGTTTGATTCCTGCAGTGATGAATAAACTGGTTGATAGCCTAAGCAAAGCCAACAGCAGTTTGTTGCAAATCCGTGATCCTAAACTGTAATAGTGATGATCTAACTTCTAAAATTTATCTAAAAATTGCGCTCAATTGAGCGCAATTTTTTTATTCACTTTTATTCAAAAATATAGGGTCTTTGATTTAAGCATCTTAATTTTCAATTCAGCTTGATGTTATATCTTTGTGATAAGAACAAAACCACCTTGATAGATTGAATATGCAAACAAATAGTGTGCCCGCGAAGCAATCAACATCTACAGATTTAATGATTCGCTTTTTGCATGTGGTGATGCTGCTAAGTTTTACAGGGGCTTACTTAACAGGTGATGCGGAAGAATGGCATCAGTTACATATGGCTTTTGGCTATACGTTGGGGATTAGTTTAGCTTTACGAATCGTATGGCAGGTGTTGAGTATGTTGAACAGCACACAGCCGACAGGAATTTCTAAACGTTTAGGCATGATTCAACAATTTGTAAAACGCGATTGGAAACAGCCACAGCAGTTTTTTTCATTACCGTTTTTAAAGTCAGGCAGTTCCAGTGCGTTTCAATTCAGTATTTTGTTGATTTGGTTGGCATTGCCTTTAACTGTGTTGGTTGGATTTTTCACCGATTATACCCAAAGTCATACTTTAAAAGAGCTACATGAATTTGCAGCAAATTTATTCTTAGCTGCGGTATTGGTGCATTTAGCGAGCTTAACTTTAAGCAGCGTATTGTTTAAAAAATGGCTTGCCAAAACCATGTTTTGGGGGTCGGGTAAACCTGCAGTATTAACGGTGTTGATCTGGATGATTTCAGTCGCAAGTTTAGCTGGCTTCTGGTGGTGGTATTGGCAATAAATTTGGATTTAGTACGAAAGAGGCATCCTGTTAGGGTTTCTTGATCAAGTAGAAGCATCCCATCAGCATTGCTCCTATCGTTGCTAAAAGCATATCCATGTGTGCATCCCAAATATCACCTTGCTGACCATTATAATTTTCAGCATCTTCTGGCGATAAGCCAAGCGCAATCAGCCATTCCACCCATTCATAAATTAAACTGCTTGCCATGACAAATTGAATGACCAAAAGATATAAAACGATAGGTTTGTTTTTTGGAAACCAGACTTCAAACAAGCGCAATAAAACAGGGTAGAGCAAAATACCATAAGCCAAATGCACAAAACGGTCATACATATTGCGTGACCAGCCCATACTCTGATCTAAATTAAAGCCGAAGCTGTGCAAAATCCAATCATTATACGGCACATAAGAATACAGATAATGCGCCCCGACAATGTGAATCAGTAAAAATATTAAATACAGCACAAAGCTAGAAAAACTCAGTCCTATTTTTTTAAACGCAATCAATAAAGCCGCGAGCATAAAAACTGTGCCTGCCTGATGCAGTAGATACGATTCAAATTCCAGTGGTTGAATACTGGCAGCAAGCATGGCGAGTATAACCAAGCCTAAAGCACAGTAATGTTGAATGCGGAATTGATTTTGCATGTGATGTTTAAGTTGGAAGATTTGTTTTATTCTAATAAAAATGCGAAGCCGAAGCTTCGCATTTTTGTATTGTGATGAATGCTTTTACAAATTAGATTTTAGCAATTAAATCTTGAATTTGTTTTGCTTGTTCAGCTGCATTACCTGTGTAAGTTGCAGGCGTCATTGTCGCTAAACGTGCGCGATCTGCTGCAGGAACGCCTTCCAACTCATTACCATTCACGAAATCTACCATCATGTCACGTGTCATAGCTTGACCACGTGTAAGAGCTTTTAATTTTTCGTATGGTTTTTCGATGTTATAACGACGCATCACAGTTTGAATTGGCTCAGCCAATACTTCTTGAGCATTGTCTAAATCTTCAAGAATACGTTGTGCGTTCAATTCAAGTTTGCCAATACCTTTAGAGCAAGCTTCAAATGCGATCAAGCTTTGTGCAAAACCAACACCCATATTACGCAATACAGTCGAGTCAGTTAAGTCACGTTGCCAGCGAGAGATTGGTAATTTTTCGCCTAAGTGAGCCAAGACTGCATTGGCGATACCCAAGTTACCTTCAGAGTTTTCAAAGTCAATTGGGTTTACTTTGTGCGGCATGGTTGAAGAACCAACTTCACCTTCTTTCAGTTTTTGCTTGAAGAAACCAAGTGAGATGTAGCCCCAAACGTCACGGTTGAAGTCGATTAGAATGGTGTTGAAACGACGTAGCGCATCAAACAATTCTGCCATATAGTCGTGTGGCTCAATTTGAGTCGTGTATGGGTTAAAGCTTAAACCTAAAGATTCTACAAATGCTTGAGAATGTGCAGGCCAGTTGATTTCTGGGTATGCAGAAAGGTGAGCGTTGTAGTTACCTACTGCACCATTGATTTTGCCCAAAAGCTCAACTTGCTTGAACTGTTTGATTTGACGTGCAAGACGATATGCCACGTTTGCCATTTCTTTACCCAAAGTTGTTGGGCTTGCAGTTTGACCGTGAGTACGTGACAACATTGGTTGATCTGCATGTTTTTCTGCCAATGCAACAATCGAATCAATGATTTGCTGCATCGCTGCAACCAATACTTCACGACCATTTTTAAGCATTAAAGCATGTGACAAGTTGTTAATGTCTTCTGAAGTACAAGCAAAGTGAATGAATTCACCTGCATTTTTCAACTCATCAATGTTGGCAATTTTTTCTTTTAAGAAATATTCAACGGCTTTTACGTCATGGTTGGTGGTGCGTTCAATTTCTTTAATGCGGTTAGCATCATCTTCAGAGAAATCTGCAACAATTGCATCTAATGCAGCATTGGTTGCAGCACTGAAAGCTGGCACTTCGGTAATTTCAGGACGATTGGCAAGCGCTTGTAACCAACGCACTTCAACAGTCACACGAGCATGGATTAAACCAAACTCAGAGAGGAAAGGGCGGAGTGCATCACATTTGCTTGCATAGCGCCCATCTAATGGAGAAAGTGCGGTTAAAGCGTTCATATCGATTCCTTAAACTTTGGAATTAAACCTAAAACAAAAGCGTGTTCAGCATGGTTTAAACCACCTGATACTGTAAACGCGCCAGATCTTGAATATCACGTAATAATTTACGTTTGCTAAATACCATGCCCCATGAACTGCCACCAAGTTGACGCCAAAGGTGTGCCATTTGTAAGCCTGTAAAAAGCGAAGCTCGAATTCGGTTGGTATGTGCAGAATCCTTAAATGCTTCTGCATTGCCACGTACCATAATGCGCGGGTTAATTTGTCCCGCAGTATCGACATAAGTTTGGGCTAAATTGGCAATAATACTGGGATGCAAATAGTTATGATCAAAAAATGAAAGTTGTTTTAAGATTTTTTGCTGCGATTGTTCAATAATTTCGACGTATTTAGGATTGCTATACACTTTCTTTTCTAATTGTAAGAGTGCCATCGCATACGACATGGGTAGTTTGGTATTGGATAATTTAGGTAAACGCGATTTAGGGGCAGTATTAAAAGGTTGGTTGATGCTGCTTTCTAGTGTTTTTAAACCTAAAGATATATCGGCCAAATGATTAAAAAAATCTAAAGTTTGCGAACTGTGGTTGCTACTTGGACGGATATTTAAACTGGCTTTAATCAATTGCTCAAAATAAAAGTTACCGCTTTCACCAATACTTTGTCGACCTGTGAGTGCAGTCATGTGCGTGAGCTGGGTGGCTTGAAACACACCCGCTAACGCCAAGGCACGATTTTGGCGAACATTCAGAGTTGGTGACTGTTGAAACGGTAACTCTGTCATCCGAAACAATCCTTAAATAAAATCGGGTTTAGGTGCATTGGTATGGTGAATCACACCACCACCTAAACACACTTCGCCTGAATAGAATACGACACTTTGACCAGGAGTGACTGCACGTTGTGGCTCATCAAATTCCACACGTACACCGCCAGGCATGCTGTCATCATTGAAAATTACACAGTCCTGATCATCTTGGCGATAGCGAGTGCGACAAGTACAACGGAAGCCTGACGCTGGAATTTCTTGTTCACCTGCCACCCAATCAATTGCTTCGCTCCATAAAATAGTGCTTTGCATGAGTGGATGTTCATGACCTTGACCAATCACTAAACGATTGTTTTCAATATCTTTATGCAGGACAAACCATGCACCTTCAGCAACACCTTTTAAGCCGCCAATACCAATCCCGCCACGCTGACCGAGCGTATAGTACATTAAGCCGTGATGTTCACCAACCTCTTTGCCATCGTCTAAAACAATTTTTCCAGCTTGAGCAGGCAAATATTGTTTTAAGAAATCATTAAAGCGACGTTCACCAATAAAGCAAATCCCTGTCGAGTCTTTTTTCTTGGCAGTGACTAAATCTAGTTCTTCGGCAATTTTTCGGACTTGCGGCTTTTCAATTTCGCCCACAGGGAACAAGGTTTTATTGATTTCACGACCATGCACTGCATGTAAGAAATAGGTTTGATCTTTATTTTTATCTAAACCACGTAACAGTGGAGCGTATGCTTCACCTTTGGAGTTGTACTGCGTTCCACCACGACGAGCGTAGTGACCTGTGGCGATAAAATCTGCGCCTAAATTCATGGCGTGATCTAAAAAGGCACGGAACTTAATTTCTTTATTGCATAAAATATCTGGGTTTGGCGTGCGTCCTGCGGCATATTCGGCAAGAAAATGCTCAAAAACCCGATCCCAATATTCCATCGCAAAGTTGGCTGTATGCAACTTAATGCCTAGCTTGTCGCACACCGCTTGCGCATCGGCAAGATCTTCCATCGCGGTGCAATATTCAGTGCCGTCATCTTCTTCCCAGTTTTTCATGAAAAGCCCTTCAACCCGATAACCTTGTTGAAGTAGAAGTGCAGCAGAAACAGATGAATCTACACCACCTGACATACCGACGATGACACGTTGTTGCATAGGATTAGGCATCCAAACTAGAAATAAGGGGAGAATTTTGGTGCTCGTAAATGAGCGATAAAGGATAAGATTGACCACTGAGCGCATCTTGAACCGCTTTCAGTACCAACGGACTTCGGGCACGTGCTGATTCAGCCAGTTCGTCTGCAGACATCCATACTGTACCAATAATATCGGGATCGAGCTGGGCTTGCGCATCATGTTGCAGCGATTCGGCTAGAAAGCAGAAGCGATAATAGGTGCGGTCAGGAAACATAGGCGGAGTATAGCTATAAATACCGAGTAAGGCATTAATTTTCACCCGATGCCCAGTTTCTTCCATGGTTTCACGTATTGCTGCTTCAATTAAGCTTTCGCCAGCTTCAACATGCCCTGCAGGCTGATTAAACACGCTATGCGTCACACCTTCTGTATGTTCTTCAACAAACAGGAATTTTCCGTTTTTTTCGATAACGGTGGCGACAGTAACGTGAGCAGTCCAAGCGGTCATTGAAAAGCACCATGGGGTAAAACGCATATTCTACAAAATTTAGGGGGATGTGGCTATGTTGAAAGGGGATTTCTTTAAAACTGTAAATCTAGGTTGATGTTTCAGTTCAATGCATAGACCTGCAAAATCCCCCACAAGAAAGTGTGTTTGTAGAGGGGCATTTTATTGATAATTCCCTGCAACCTTCACATAGTGCCGTGCAGAATAAGGCAAAAACTCTTTTTCCTTGTCGGTTAAAGGACGAACTTTTTGCACAGGGCTACCCATGTACAAATAGCCACTTTCCAAACGCTTACGCGGTGGCACTAAAGACCCTGCGCCAATCATTACATCATCTTCAATAATGACATCATCCAAAACAATTGTGTTGATGCCCAATAACACCCGATTGCCAATGGTGCAGCCGTGTAAGGTCACACCATGTCCAACTGTGACATCTTCGCCAATAATCAGCGGTGAACCTTCAGGTTTGTCGGCTTTTTTATGGCTAACATGCAGCATGGCATGATCTTGCACATTGGAATTTTGACCAATCCGAATATGGTTAACATCACCACGAATCACGGCAAATGGCCAAACCGATACATTTGCGGCCAAATGCACATCACCAATCACCACCGACAATTCATCTACATAACAGCTTGCATCAATTTTTGGGGTTTGCTCTAAATAAGCACGCACATTTTTTTTCATGATGGACAAATCTTTAGCTTATAAATTTAGGATTGAGGACAGTATAAAATAAAAAAGCACACATGCGGGCATGTGTGCTTTGCGCTTTAGTCTAAGCTTATGAATCTTAGAATAAGTTGCTAAAGAATTGTTTGATATGGTCTAGCATACGTGCAAAGAAACCCGCTTCTTCCACTTCCTGCAACGCCACCAATGGTTTTTCAGCAATCACTTTACCATCTAAGGTTGCGACATATTTACCAATAACTTGACCTTTTTTCAAAGGAGCAGTCAATTTAGGTTGAACCACCAATTGAGTTTTAATTTGGTTGGCTTTGCCTTTTGGCATGGTCACGTTAAAGTTTTCTGGCAAACCAATTTGTGCTTCTTTGCTTTTACCGTACCATACTTTTGCTTTAGCTAAGACTTGGTTGGCAGGCTGTACACGTACAGTTTCGTAGTTTGCATAACCCCAAGCTAACAATTCACGAGTTTGAGTTGCACGAGCTTGCATGGTTGGCGCACCAAAAATCACCGAAATTAAACGCATTGGGCCACGTTTAGATGAAGTGGTTAAGCAGTAACCCGCTTCGTTGGTATGACCTGTTTTTAAACCATCCACGCTTGGGTCGGTATATAACAGGGCATTACGGTTGCCTTGTTTAATTCCATTAAAAGAAAACTCTTTTTCAGAATAAATTGGGTAGTATTTTGAGCTGTCATGGATGATGTGCTGCGCTAAAGTCGCCATATCTTTTGCGGTAGAAAAGTGACCTTCAGCAGGCATACCCGTAGAGTTCATAAACTGGGTATTGCTCATGCCAATACGTTTGGCTTCTTCATTCATCATGTGAACGAATGTGCCTTCATTACCTGCAATGTGCTCTGCCATGGCTTTAGATGCATCGTTGCCCGATTGCACGATAATTCCGCGTAGCATTTCAAGTACGGTTGCTGTGCCATTTAAAGGAACATACATACATGATTCTGTGCTGCTGCCACGACACCATGCAGACTCATTCATGCGGACTTGTTCATCTTCCGTGAGTTCGCCTTTTAATAACTTTTGTTCAATGATGAAACTAGTCATCATTTTGGTCATTGAGGCAGGGGCGAGTTTTTCGTTTTCATTTTTTGAAGCTAAAATTTGTCCCGTCTCATAATCCATCAAAACGTATGATTTGTTATTGAGTTCTGGTGGTGTAGCTAAGACAGTTGCTGCATAAGAAAAGCTTGGTAATAGTAATAATGCAGCAAGGGCGCTTTTTGGGGTCATTCTAAGAGGTTCCAATACTTGAGGTATGCACAAAAGAGCTAGCATTTTAGGGCAAAGCTCAGCCGACTTCTATGGGAGAAATCGGCTTATTGATAAAAGTATTGTAACCAAATTGTATTATCTGCTATATGCTGTCAATTCTTGGCAAATTGCTTGGTTTTTGGCTGTTCCAGCAGCTTTGGCATCGGCACGGGCTTCTTTTAAAATTGGCTGGAAGCTTTTTTGTTTGCTGAGTTTACTTAAGGCAGTAACAGCGTCTTTTTCTTTAGGCATATATTCTTGGGCAAGTTTTGTATAACCCTGATGAAATTGATCTTGTTCTTTGACTAGTGAAGGGCAAACTTCAGATAACACATAAATAGCGGCTAATTCTTGCTGAGTCACTTGTTGTAATGGCGTCACTTCAATATTTTCTTCTTGCGCAATTGCGGCTTGACTTAAACCCAAACTGAGCGCAACTGCGCCAAAAAAATGAACTGCACGTGAATTTTTTAAGCCAGAAAATTGCATATCAAGTACCTTAAATATTGTTTGAACTGAATCTACCGATTCATTTAAGTGCTTATAAGATGAATCATTTATTTGCGAATTGAAAGAGTGAAAATGTATTAAAGCTGTGTGATCTGAGCGCAAATCATGTATAAAAAGTGAAGATTAAAGTCTGAAATTTGAAAATCAGTGGCTTGATATAAAGCGTAAAATAATAGTGGAAAAATACCAGATATAAAAACTAAGCATAAAATTTAAGGCAAACTTTGAAAGTTTGCCTTAAAGGGTGAGTATGCAAAATTATTTACAGGCTCAAAATAGTATTTAAATCATGTGATTTAAAGTGCTAATTCTAAAGCTTCCTGACACACTACTTTTTGCTCTTCTTTGGCTGTATCTTTTGCTGCTTCACGCGCTTCAGCTAAAACGGATTGATATTCTGCGTCGGCTTGTAGTTTGGCAAGCGTCATGTTCGATTCTGAATAATCTTGTAGATAAGTTTGAATCAGTGCTTGAATATTGGCATCTAATTTTGCATTTTTTCCAATCAGTGCAGGGCACATTTCAGTCATGACTTGTGCCGCTGCAACATCTTCTTTCACAATCGTATTGGCTTCTGCTGCAGTCAAATCTTCTGCAATTACAGACTGCGTTAATACAGTAGCAAAACCTAGACCCAATAAACGACGAAATGACAAAGCTAAAATCATGAGAATCACATATATTTTTGGATGGATGTTAAGCGCTAAATATATATAATCTTTTGTATATTTCAATGAAATGTGCTGATCAGTCATTTTGTTGTCGTGTGCTTATTAAATGTGCTTAGGCATGAATCAGGCACAAACAAGTTTAAGATTGAACCGACGTTGCTATATTTTAGTATATAACCTTTATATTTGTTTTATCTGAGATTTTTCTGTGAATATTTTGATAGCCAATGATGATGGCGTGTTTGCACCTGGTATCCAAGCTTTGGCGAAAGCCTTAAAACCTTTGGGTCGCGTGGTGATTGTTGCACCCGAAAGTGAACGCAGTGGTTTTTCGAGTGCGCTGACTTTAGACCGACCATTACGTCCTGTGCAAATTGCTGAAGATGTCTGGGCAGTGAATGGTACACCTGCAGACTGTGTCTATTTGTCGATGAATGGATTGTTCGATTTCGAATTTGATTTGGTGGTCAGCGGCATTAACAGCGGTGCAAATCTAGGGGATGATGTACTGTACTCAGGCACAGTCGGTGCGGCATTTGAAGGACGTTTGATGAAACAGCCTGCGATTGCGGTATCACTTGCAGGGCATAATGTACGTGCTTATCAGCATCCGCAAGATTATATGCAGGCAGCGCAGTGGGTACATGACTTTATTGCTCAAGGTTTACCAAGTTTACCTGCACGACATATTTTTAATGTGAATATTCCAGATGTGCCAGTGTTGCAGGGCACAAAAATTACCTATCAAGGACAGCGTACCCAATCTAAGCCAATTACTAGTCAGGTCGATCCACGAGGGCGTCAAGTGTATTGGATTGGTTTGTCGGGCGAGGCAGTGGCTGCACCGAAAAAAGGCTTAACTGAAATTGAGTCTGATTTTTTTGCGGTAGCAAATGGCTATGTCAGCGTGACACCAATTCAGATGGATGCCACCAATTATGACGTTTTGCAATCATTGCACAGTCAATTTTCCCAAATTGGCTAACTAATGTTATAACTTTGTGAAAAAGTAGCTTGTAAGCCTCATTACAAGGACTTTTTTGCTACTCTTAGCGCAATAGAAAATATTTAGAATTTGTAGAGAGGAAAGAATGCCTGTGGTGTTTCAGTATCGTTTATTTAGCACACCAACAGCATTGTTGAAAACCTTAGTGTTATCAAGTGCTGTTGTGGCTACCGTCGTGTTGAGTGGTTGTGCCTCTAAACCTCAAGTGAATAATTCTGCACGTTATGCAACAGCGCCGAATTTTTATACTGTACGTTCAGGTGATACTTTAAGTGGTATCGCTGCACGTTATGGTTTGAGCTATCTCAGCATTGCAGAAATGAATGATATTGCACCGCCGTATCGTATTTATGTCGGGCAGTCGATTCGTTTGAAAGCGGGCAATGCACCACGTACAACAAGCACTCGCCCTGTAACGCAGGCTGCACCAATTCAACGTCAAACAGTCACTTTACCAACGACACCTGCACCGGTAACATCGACTACAACCACGACCACTAGCTCAACAACACCAAGTACACCGGTGCGTAGCAGCATATTGCGCTGGGTGAAACCATCTCAAGGTGCTGTGATTGCACAGTTTAATTTGGCAAGTAATATCAAAGGAATTCGTTACGGTGGCAATGTAGGTGACCCAATTTATGCCGCAGCAGATGGGCAGGTGGTTTATGCTGCAGATGGCTTAAAAGAATATGGAAACTTGATTTTAATCAAGCACATTGATGGTTATATCACCGCCTATGCACATAACAGTAAGATGAATGTGAGCAGTGGTCAAAACGTAACAGCGGGTCAAAAAATTGCAGAAATGGGCTCTTCGGGTGCTACACGTACCATGTTGGAGTTTCAGGTACGCCTAGATGGTAAGCCAATCAATCCGACTAATGTTTTACCAATAAATTAAATTTTGCAAATACAAAACATAAATTTCACCGTATAATACAATAGGTTGCTTTTATCGAAAGATAAGAGCACCTGTATAATTTCAGAGGGAATTTATGTTAGATCAACTTCGAGCAATGGGTGTATTTGCTTGTGTTGTTGAAAAAAGCTCGTTTAGCGGTGCAGCGCGTGATCTAGGGATCACCACAAGTGCCGTCAGTCAACAAATCCGTTCATTAGAACAAGAAATGGAAGTCACACTTCTGCATCGTTCTACTAGAAAACTGAGTTTGACTGAAGCAGGACAAGCTTTTTTCCACAGCTGTCAAGAAATGCTCGCCGCTGCTGAGCGCGGAAAAATCCGCATTAATGAATTAAGAGATGATCTGGTCGGTGATTTACGAATTGCCACCACTCCTGAGTTAGGTGCGAATCATGTGATTCCTGCTCTTTCACATTGGATGTCGGCCCATCGTGGTTTATCTATCCATCTAGAAACCGACAATCAATACATTGACCTGATTGATGGTCGCATTGATATTGCGCTGCGTATGAGTCCAAAAATTGAAGATCAAAACCAGCATGTGATTCCAATTGCCCATATTGACCAAGTTTTAGTCGCATCACCTAGTTATTTAAATCAAACCGCGCCCATTTCACGTCCTGAAGATTTAAAACATCACGAGTTAATTCCATTAACCATTATGAAGAATTTTCAGCAACTCAATTTTAAGCATATCAGCACTGCTGAAAATGTGGATGTAGAGTTGGGCTCGCGTCTATCGACCAATAATGTGTTGGTGTCTAAATCTTTGTGTATGCAAGGGCATGGGCTTGCGCGAATTTTGCATTTGGATATTCAAAAAGATTTGCTTAATGGCAGTTTGGTTGAAATTTTGCCTGAGTGGAAATTACCCGCATTTACCTTGTATGCAATCATTTCCAAACATGAGCAACAACCGATGAAAGTACATCGTTGTTTGGAAGCCTTAAAACAATATTTTTCTCAATTGCCGGGTGGGCGAGTGTTTCAAGAAGCATCTTAATTGAATGTTGATAATATACTGATCGACCATTTAGTTAGCAAAAAGCCGCAGTTCAAACTGCGGCTTTTTGTTAGGGATTTATTTAAGCCAAGAATTTTTTAATCATTGCTACAAGGCGTTCAATCAATTGATCTGCCTGGGCTTGAGTAATATTTAATGTTGGCAATAAACGCACCACAGAACCTGCAGTTACGTTAATAATCATTTTGTATTCATCGCGGGCAATATCGACCAACTCTGCACATGGTTTTGGTAATTCAATACCAATCATCAAGCCAAAACCACGCACGCTTACATTTTGGTCTGCGAGTTGTTGACGCAATTGTTCCACAATGTAGCCACCCATTTTTGCTGCATTTTCTACCAAGTTTTCTTTCTGGATGGTGTCAATAACAGTGTAAACCACGCGTGAACCTAACGCAGTACCACTGTAGGTTGAGCCATGATTACCAGCAGTAAGAACGCCCACACCACGACCTTGAGTCATGACTGCACCAATTGGGAAGCCATTGCCCAAACCTTTCGCTGTAGTCAATACATCAGGCACAATATTGGTGTGCTGATAAGCAAAGAATTTACCTGTACGACCATTTCCTGTTTGTACTTCATCCAGCATCATCAGCCAGTTGTGTTGATTACAAATACGGCGGATGTCTTCTAGGTAGCTAAAGCCTTGTGGTGCAGTATTCACACCGCCTTCACCCTGAATCGGCTCGACTAAAATAGCCACAATATCAGGATGCTGAGTCGCAGCTTCTTCAATGGCTTCGACATCACCAAAAGGCACACGAATAAAGCCTTCAACCAAAGGTGCAAAACCTTCCTGAACTTTTTTATTGCCAGTTGCAGACAGGGTAGCCAAAGTACGACCGTGGAAAGAGTGATCTGCAACAATAATTTTAGGATTGGCTACGCCTTGCATATGACCGAATTTACGTGCAATTTTAATTGCACCTTCGTTAGACTCTGCGCCACTGTTTGAAAAAAACACTTCTTCCATGCCAGCAACTTGCGCCAATTTTTGTGCAGCAGCAGTCTGCCACGGCACTTCAAACAAGTTACTGGTGTGAATTAAGGTAGCCGCCTGATCTGCAATGGCTTCGGTAATTGCAGGGTGTGCGTGACCTAAACCACATACGGCAATGCCTGTAAGTGCATCTAAATATTCTGTGCCATCTTCAGTATAAAGATAAGAACCTCGACCGCGGACAAAGCTGATCGGCTGACGGCCAAATACAGGCATCAAATGTGATGGTTGATCAGTTTGCACAGGAGCAAGGGTAATGTTATTCATGACTAACTCTTATCTGTTAGGTTGGAGGGAAAAACTTATATAAGCAAAATCTACTGCAGATGAAAAGCCTAATTGTAAATAAAATTGGATTTATTGCTTTAGACGTACTGTTTTGCTCGGTTTTGGGTATAATGCCACACAGATGAGTTGAGGATTTACCAATGACTGAACAAGTACGCGATACCGAAGCGTTAATTCGTGAACAAATTGCTAAACATGCTGTTCTTCTTTACATGAAAGGCACACCACAATTTCCACAATGCGGTTTTTCTGCGCGCGCAGTAGAAGCACTCAGTCAAATTGGTCGTCCTTTTGCTTATGTGAATATTTTAGAAAATCAGGATATTCGTACCACTTTGCCAAAAATTGCCAACTGGCCAACTTTCCCACAATTGTGGATTAACGGTGAGTTGATTGGTGGTAGCGATATTATGTTGGATATGTTCCAGAAAGGTGAGTTAAAGCCTTTAGTTGAGCAATACAGCCCAGCACCTGAAGCTTAAAGTATTGGACTTGGGTCACACTAGACCAAAGTCATCCATACAAAAAAGTTGATATAAAAAAAGCGCCTTGGCGCTTTTTTTATATCTGGAATTCACTTGAATAGCTGATTTGAATCACTGCACTTAGTTTACCGCAGTACTTTCAGTTGCAAGTTCAGCAGTTTCAGCCGACTCAGCAGTGACTTCATCAGAAGTTGCCGCATCAGATGGTTCAGCCGATTTCTGTTTTTTCTTGGCTTTTTGCGCTTTGTCCTTTTTCTCTGGGTCTTTTTTGTCCTTTTCTTTCTTGGACTTTTTCTTTTTCTTTGGCTCTTCTTCAATTTCAGCACCATCTTCAATGGCTTGCCAATACTCAAGTTGTTCCATCACTGCAGCGTAAATTGAACCTTTACTGTAACGTCCTTTTTTAGTGAGTTTACCCACAGGACGCGCCATTAAAATTTCTAAGGCTTGGTCAATGGTATCAATGGCGTGAATGTGGAACTGACCTTGTTCTACGGCTTCAATCACATCTTTACGCAACATAAGGTGCTGCATATTTTGACGTGGAATAATCACGCCTTGCTTGCCAGTTAAACCTTGCAGTTTGCAGGCATCAAAGAAACCTTCAATTTTTGCATTCACGCCACCAATTGGCTGTACTTGACCAAGTTGGTTCATGGAGCCTGTAATGGCCCAAGATTGGTCAATAGGTAGTTGGCTGATTGCAGAAATCAAAGCAGAAAGCTCTGCCACTGTTGCACTGTCACCATCAACCTGACCATAACTTTGCTCAAAGGCAAGGGCAGCAGAAAAATGTAAAATTTGCTCACGGCCAAAATGTGCTTTGAGGAAACTGGCCATCAACAACACGCCTTTGGCATGTAAAGAACCGCCAAGTTCAACACTGCGTTCAATATCTAAAATATCGCCGCCGCCTTGATAGACTGAGGCGGTTAAGCGCGAAGGTAAGCCAAACTCGACATCGGCATAGTGAATGACCGACAGGGCATTAATTTGCCCTAAACGATGTCCGCGAGTTTCTATTAACTGCGTACCGCGTGATAAATCTTGCCAGTACAGTTCTCTTAAATAACCTAAGCGATATTTACGATGATCCAGTGCAGTATTGATATGCTGTTCGGAAACCGTTTTATCGCCCGCCTGTGCCGCATGGTGATGCGATTCACGAATTAAATCCCCCAAGGTGAGGGCATGTAAGGAGAGTGAGCTTTGATCTTCAGCTTGACGGCTTGAGTCAGTAAGTAAAGCCGCCAAAGCAGAACGGTCAAATGGTAATAATTTGTCAGATTGCACATAGTCGGCAATCAGCTGCATATATGCCTGCTCGTTTTCGTCATTACGTTGTAATGTATCGGTAAAGTCGGCACGGATTTTAAACACGCTGCCAAGTTCGGGTTCTAGCTCTAAAATTTCATAATAAATTTCAGGCTCTGCCAGTAAAATCACTTTAATATTTAGTGGAATGGCTTGCGGTTCAATGGAAATGCTGCCTGTTAAAGTTAGCATGTGTTCCAAAGATGAAAGTTTCAATTGCCCCGATTTTAAAGCGCGTTTCAGTCCTTGCCATGCATAAGGCTGTTCCAGTAACTGCTCTGCTTCGAGCATCAAAAAGCCGCCATTGGCTTTATGTAAGCTACCTGCACGAATTAAGGTGAAGTCAGTGGTAATGGTGCCGTTTTGCGTGAGTTGTTCTACATGCCCCAATAAATTGTAATGGGTTGGAAAATCTTCAAAAATAACAGGTACACCGCTGTTGGGTTTGTGCGTCACAATAATATTGGCTTGGTAGCGCGCAGGAATACGGCTAAAGGTGCCAGGACGGAAATCATCTTCTTCCTGTTCTAAAACAAACTCGACATTATTAATAATATCTTCGGCATAGTATTGTAAATATTCAGTCAAACCTTCGACACTAGGATATTTATTTTGAATAATATCAATGCGTGGCATTACCACTTGTTTGGCAATATCACGGTTCAGGTCTTGTACTTTGTCACGTGCGTCATCTTCTAAATCGCCTAAATGCAAACCCAAACGCTCCAGTTTTTTATTCATATAACGAATATTGGACGCAATTTCTGCACGGGTTTTGCTGTCCAAGGCGTTAATATCTTCCTTAGACATTTCCTGCATTTTGTCATTTTTCAGATGCACGGGTACAAAGCAATGTTCATCTTCCTGCGCAATCAGTTTTAAATCGAGTTCTTCACCTTCACTGGTCAGCTCAATTAAGGCTTGTTGCTGTTCATCACCCGCTTGCTGACGAATCATTTCAATGCGGTTGTGATAGGTTTCTGCGGTAAAGCGACGTTCGAGTTGCTTTAAAATAGTTTGCCAAGTTTGATGTAACAAACTTTGAAATTTAGGCGCTTGACCTGCAGGCAGTTGCAAGGCAATCGGTTGGCGCGGGTGTTTGAAATTATTGACATAAACCCAGTCATTCGGTGTGGGCATGCTCTTGGCATGTTGCTGCAGCAAACGCTTGACCATGGTACGTTTGCCCAATCCCGCCGTACCCACTGCAAAAATATTGTAGCCAGAATATGGCAGGGAAATACCTGCTTCCACCGAAGCGCGTGCCCGATCTTGTCCTAAAAAATTATTCAGCGGTTTAATGCGTCGGGTCGAAGCGGGAATGTTATCGTAATTTGGAATATGGGTTAGTTGTGTTGCTTTGAGTCGTGTATTTTCTAAAGTCGTTTGTATTTCGCTTTGTTCAAAGGCAGAGCTGAGAAGCGGTTGTTGTTCATCTTGCGCTGCTGTTGTTGTGTTGGTTGTCATTGATGGGGTGATTTGATCAAGTCTTTGGGTCACTGTAGAAATCCAAAACGAAATATTGCAGTTAGAAGTTTAAAGGTATACAGGTTTAAGCGGAAAATTCAAGCTAAGCCGTAATTTTTACTACAAAATGACAAGGCTGTTGTGGATAATTTCATAAATACTGTTGAAACAGAAGCTATTCCGCGATTGAATAACAACAATTTGGCTTGATAGAAAATAATAATCGAATGACCACACAACAGACTGGGCAAACTTCAGCACAAAATACAGGGTGGAAAGCAGCATTTACGGCATTTTTAGACCGTCGTGCGCTGATCATGCTGTTTTTGGGCTTCTCTGCAGGTATTCCAATTTTACTGATTTTTTCCAGTCTATCTTTGTGGTTGGGCGAAGCAGGCATTGACAAAAGTGCGGTCACTTTCTTTAGTTGGGCTGCTCTAGGTTATTCCTTTAAATTTGTTTGGGCACCATTGATTGATGAATTACCCGTACCCTATTTAACCAAAAAACTAGGGCGACGTCGGGCATGGCTGCTCATTGCTCAATGTTTAATAGTCTGTGCAATTGCAGTCATGGCATTTTCTGACCCAGCTTTGGGGCAGGCACATTTATATCAAATGGCATTGGGTGCAGTATTACTAGGCTTTTCTGCAGCCACGCAAGACATTGTGATTGATGCTTACCGTATCGAATTGGCTGAAACTCAAATGCAAACCGTGTTGGCATCGACTTATAACGCGGGCTATCGCATTGGGATGATTGTTGCAGGGGCAGGTGCTTTATTTTTGGCTGCATCTTTAGGTACTGCTAAAGGCAACTATATTTATAGTGCATGGAAAATTACTTATTTGGCGATGGCTGCGGTGATGCTGATTAGCATTATCACGACTTTGGTGATTCGTGAACCGCAAGTGAATCGGGTCAGCAAGCATTATCAACGACGCGACTATTTTCGTCTGGTTACGGTGTTTTTTGTTGCGGTATTCAGTTTTGTATTGTGCTACGTCTTTTCGGGTAATTTTACCGAAGCCTTAAAACAACAATTCCAACTCAAAGATGCATTTTTATTATTTTCTATAGAAGCTTTACGTTTTATTGCATCGGGTGCGGCTGCTGTAGGCATGGGCACAATTTTGGTCAAATTGGGCGCAGTTAATAAACAGATGGCATTTGAAACATGGGTGCATCCTGTTGCAGATTTCTTTAAACGCTACGGCATGAAACTGGCACTGGTGTTATTACTCTTGATTGGTTTTTATCGAGTTTCAGACATTATTGCAGGTGTAATTTCCAATGTGTTCTATCAGGATTTGAACTTTAGCAAAGAACAAATTGCCGAAGCGGTTAAGGTTTATGGGGTCATTTTCAGTTTAGTGGGTGGCTTCTTGGGAGGTTTACTGGCACAGCGTATGAACATTATGAAATTAATGTTTGTTGGCGCGGTGTTGGCATCATCCACCAATCTTATTTTTATTGGTCTGGTGAAGTCAGGACAGCAACTGAGCGATGTGCAAGTTTCTGTGGGGCAGCAACAATATCAAACCCAGGCCGATGAAGTTGGATATTGGAAAGTGGCTGTGCCTAGTCAGGTTTTAGCAACACAGGATGAAATTCAGGTACGTGCGCAATACCAAACGGGCGATACGCCGTCACGTTTAGTGTCGATGCCGTATTTGCACCAAACTGAGATTGAAACTGCACAACTCCAGTTTTTACCACTGACTTCGGATAATCGTATTAGCGAAAATGAAGCCAGCAACAGTATTGTCGTACGTGGGCAATATGCAGGGCCTGCCTTAACCGAACAGCAAAAAATTGTACTGCAGCTAGATGGTCAAAATTTTGATGCAAAACTAGATGCACAAGGAATTTTTACGGTAGCGATTGCAGGGCAGCTTTTGGCAGACTCACCAAGTAAACAACTGCAAGCCGTATTATTGAATAGACAGCAAACAGTACAACAACACAGCCAAACCTATCAGGTCGATTTAAACACACATGAAGCCAATGCTTTGGATGTAGATATACAACCTTTGCCGATCGTTCAATCATCTTCAAACAATATGGTTGAAATTCAGGGCAAGGTGATTAAGCCATATAGCACAGCATGGTTATATTTTGCGATTATTGTCGATAACTTGGCTTCAGGTTTAGCGGGCGCGGCTTTTATCGCATTTTTATCCAGTTTAACCAGTGTGTCATTTACTGCTGTGCAATATGCAATTTTTAGCTCACTCATGACCTTGACTCCTAAGATTTTAGGTGGTTATTCAGGTACTATAGTGACCAATATTGGTTATCCAAACTTTTTCCTCATGACCACATTAATTGGAATCCCTATTTTAATTTTAGTGGTGTGGGTGGCGAAATTGTTACGTGACCATCAACACATACAAGCAAAACCGATTGAACAAAAGGATGAATGACATGCGCATGCTGCATACCATGTTACGTGTAGGTAATTTAGAGCAATCATTAAAATTTTATACAGAAGTTTTAGGCATGACTTTGCTGCGTAAGCGTGATTATGAAGAAGGTCGTTTTACCCTTGCTTTTGTAGGCTATGGCGATGAAGAAAATCACACCGTTTTGGAGTTGACGCATAACTGGGATACAGACAGCTATGATTTGGGCAATGGTTATGGTCATATTGCAATTGCGGTAGACGATGCCTACAAAGCATGTGAAGAAATTAAAGCGCGCGGCGGCAATGTGGTACGTGAAGCAGGGCCAATGAAAGGTGGTGTAACTGTCATTGCTTTTGTTGAAGACCCAGATGGTTATAAAGTTGAATTGATTCAGCAAGATCAGAACGCACGTAATAACTAAGTCTTCATCAGTGAAGCAGTAAAAACCAAACCTTTATGGCGCAATAAACTGAATGTTGTTCAGTATTCATTTTGAAAATATTGAACATCGCCTGAAAATGCTCGCTTTTTGAATATTGCTCAGTAATATACCTTTATCGAAAGGTAAAAATTGCTGGGCTTTTTTGCAACAGTAAAAGAATATACAGGATGTGTTTATGTTGAAGTTATTGGCATTGGATCGCTTTACCATTCTTTTGTTTGTGATGGTCATCCTCGCCAGTGTCGTGCCTGTGTCAGGGCAAGCAGCCGAAGTTTTTAGTGTGATTACGACAGTTGCCATTGCAATCTTATTCTTTTTGCATGGGGCGAAATTATCACGTGAAGCTGTCATTCAGGGCATGATGCATTGGAAATTGCATGCGTTGGTATTTACTTTTACCTTTGCGTTATTCCCAATTTTAGGTTTGCTGGCAAAGCCAATTCTAGTGCCAATGCTCGGGCAGGAGCTGTATTGGGGCTTTTTGTTCATGTGCTTTTTGCCTTCAACCGTGCAATCTTCAATTGCCTTTACGTCAGTGGCAAAAGGCAATGTTGCCAGCGCAGTCTGCAGTGCGTCATTCTCTAATTTAATTGGGATGTTTATTACCCCAGTTTTAGTAGGCATCTTTATTTTAGGGCAGTCTGAACACGGTTTTGACCCGACAAATTCGATTATTCAAATTACTTTATTGTTATTGGTGCCATTTATTTTGGGGCAGTTATTACGTCCTTATGTTTTTCCTCAGATGTTGAAATTACCAAAGCTGGTCAAGGTATTTGATCAGGGTTCGATTTTGATGGTGGTTTATGGTGCATTTAGTGGGGCAGTGGTAGCAGGATTGTGGCATCAAGTTAGTGGTATGACTTTATTGCTGTTGATTATTGCTTGTTCCGTGTTATTGACCCTTGTGATGTGGTTGGCGTGGGTTGTGCCGCAATGGTTGGGTTTTGCACGTGAAGACCAAATTGCCGCATTTTTTTGTAGCTCCAAAAAAACCTTAGCCAGTGGTGTACCGATGGCGCAAATTTTATTTATTGGGCAGCCGTTGGGGATGATTGTTTTACCGATCATGATTTTCCATCAAATTCAGTTGATGGTGTGCGGTGTGATAGCCAATTATCTCGAAAAGCAGCCCGATTCGACTGAACCTCAGGAATTAAATTCCTAAGAATAATTAGCTTTAAAATATTTTATTCCGTATAATATTGCCCAACTTGTTGTGCTTAGCTCTGACGGTATCCGTCTCGGTGGGCCAAAAGAATGGTCTGTTGTGGTGTTGGTCTGCTTTTAAAGCATGTCCTCATTTTTTTAATGAGAGTGACCAATTGCGATGACAGCTTAAGCCTTCTTAAATCTTAGGAGTAATCGACGATGCGCGCCGATATTCACCCAAAATATGAAAAATTAGTTGCAACTTGTTCTTGCGGTAACGTAATCGAAACTCGTTCAGCAGTTGGTAAAGAAACTCTTTATCTTGACGTATGTTCTGCATGCCACCCGTTCTACACTGGTAAGCAAAAGAACGTTGACACTGGCGGTCGTATCGACAAGTTCAAACAACGTTTTGCTGGTATGTCACGTTCTATCAAACGTTAATATCCAGTACGAAAAAAACGGGCAATTGCCCGTTTTTTTGTGCCTTAAATTTTAGGGTCTACAAATAGACCCTAATGCACAAGACCTTATTGGTCTTGCACATCAATTAAATGATCGAGTTTTTTCTGGAAATAATCACCCTGAATAAAGCGCGCATCGACATTCCACGCATTCGCAAACAGGTTCATATCATTTAAGTCACGCAATAACACTTCTACAGGTTTAATTTCACTATAAATGCTCAATTGTTCCTGTAATTCTTGCGTCGAGTCATCAGCAGCCAGTTTTTCAGTCAGTGCACTGTGCAAGGTCAAGTAGTGAATATCGACTTGTTTCAAGATAGATTCACTATAAATCGAATGACCAAAATCACGCAGAGAAATTTCAGCGCCGTGCTGACGTAATAAACTGATTTGTTTCTGCGCATCACCTAAGTTTTGGCTGATGTCTTCTTCAGAGAATTGCAAAATTAATGGATGGCTGAGGCGGCTACCAATAATCGTTATCAGTTTAGACACAAACTCAGGGAAGCTGCGGTCTTGTAATAAAACAAATTTGTTTAAATTGATAATCAGCTTTGCTTCAGGATATTGGGTGATGAAGTTGTGCAATTGTTTACAAGCTTCGACCAAAATCCAACGATCCAGTTTAATGGATAATTCTGGGTCTTCAGCCAAATCTATTAAGCCTGTCAGTGATTTCCATTCACTATTGAAAATAAAGCCACTAGTTACTTCATAGGTATATAAATTGGTGTCTTGCTTATCATAAAGTTGTTGATACTTCAGATGAATTTCACCACGATCAAGACTTTGACGTATCGCTGCAATAATAGCAGATTCACTATAGGATTGTGGTACAGCTGCAGCAGATTCAATTACATTTAAGTTAGATTCACCAAAGGACAAGTCTAAGGTTAAACCTGAGTTATGTTGTTCTTGCTGTTGTGGTAATGCGTTGGCAAAACCTTGACTAATCAGTTGCTCAAAACTGCTTTCATTTTGAATGTCTGGAGTGAATGGCACATAACCAATACGCAAATTAAGTGGGTAAGTATGTTGATCTACCGTAAGTAATTGCGGTTTCGTGAGTGAATTTAAGCCAATCAGTTTCGATTCTAAAATTGCAGGCGATTCTGCTTGGAACAAACCAACCACTAAACCATTACTCACATTAAATAAAGGTACATTGGTCTGTTCTTTTAAAAAGTTTCGGATGTTGGCAAAGTAATTTTTTGTGGTTTGCCAGTCGGCTTGGAAAATTGATTCAGGGCAGTTCGCCAAAGAAAACACCACCAAAGCATTGGCATTAGATGGCTGTTTGGCTAAAGTGCGATTTACCAATTGGTAGGTGCTTGGTTTTGTCGCTGCTTTGTCTGCTGTCGTTTGAGCAGGGACAGTATTTTGCGCCGTATTTTCAATATCTATGGTGATTTGTATGGCGTCGTCAGCTGCTCCAACAAATTCAATTTTGAGCGGGTTTTGTTTTGCTAATAGCGGGTTTTGGCTATGAATATCAAAACGGCCGTGTTCAAATTGTCCTTGACTGACTTTCTTAAAGCGGAATTTAAAATCTGTAATATCTTGCGGTTGCAATAAATCCAATAATGGCAAGCCAATAAGGTCATCTTCACTTTTTAAACCAAATAGCTGTAAATATTCAGCATTGGCTTGTGCATGAATTCCTTCCTGAATAATGGCTACTGCTTTGCTACTGTCTTCGACCAACGCCTGAGCTTGTGATTGTGCATTTTCCAGTTCAGTCATAAGTTGTTCTTGTGACTGCTGTAAGCGACTAAAAGACAGTGCGCGAATTAAGCCAAAATAGAAGCGTTCGGGGTAATCTAAATTGATAATGTCATAGATGCCTTTGCGCACATAACTGGTGTATTGCGTGGCATCGTAATCGTCTGGTTTGAGCAAAAGTAGCGGTAAATTTGGTTGCTGTGATGCACGAATTAAAGTGAGTGCCTGATCGACTTTTAGGTCATAAGCACGACCAAAGATCACCAAATCCCAAGTTAAATGTAATTGTTTTTCAAAGTTTTTAATGTCATCTAATAGATAAGCCTGAACACGGTGCTCATTTGCAGTGAGTTGTTCACAAATTTGATTAAAACGTATTTGGTTGTCATCGATTATGAGTAAACGTGTTTCGGTACGTTTGAGCTTTTTAGACAATAATGGATTTCTCACTTTAATGCTTCCCATAAATCGTGATTTTTAACTTCATTCACTTGTTTCTGAATAAAACCATCAAGTAAAGGCTGTTGTTGGTCATTCAACAACTCAAAATCAAAGCGCATAAAGCTTTGGGTAATCAATAACGGCTTAATTAAGAACACTTTTAGTTCTTCTTCACCTAAACGTAGCTGTACGGTTTGTTTGTCTCGTAATAATTGCAGACTTGGCAAAATCAATGAGGTATTGACTTCATTGACCTGCGTACTTTGTACCAATAATGCTGGATGATAATGTCCTGTATGCCGATCTGTTTTAACAAAAACAGCACAAGGGTAAATATCTTGGGTTAAAATTTCCAAGCCAAGTTCTAAGCTTTTTTCAGCAGATTGTTTAATCCAGCGAATGACACCACCACGCTACGGACTTTGGCTATTTTCCTGAACCAGAATAAATTCACCTGTTTTAAGGTTTTTCGGTGTTTCACCCGTCCATTTAATACGATAGCCGTTGACACTAATATCTAAAACATCGGCATTGTAAATTTGTTTGGCTTCACGGTCTAAGGTTTTAACAGCGCTAATATCTACCGTAGAGTTGGTATGCATGGCATTGATAAACTGGCTTTCATTCTGGAATTGGTAGTTATCGCCCAAAGCCAGCGTTTCATTGAAGTTTTTACCATTAGACAGATAAAAATGTGCCACAGTCAAACCAAAGCAAATTTTAATCCGTGCCGAATATTCATAACGCTCATGCACACGTTCTGCTGTATTGGTCAAAATATTGTGCAAATGGAAATGCAAAGCAGGGGTTAAGAATAGCTTTTCATTGCGTGATAAATGTTCACCTTTACGACCTTGAACTTCATTTAAATGATCGAGTAGGGGTTGAGTTGCAATAAAAATATTGGCATGAAAACCTTGGCTTTGGTGCGTATTGTAAATAGGTGGATGATCTTTGCTTGCATCGACCACATAACGTGAAAGCGTCGTTTCTTTGGGTAAAACTTGAATCAGTTTTGCCCAATCAAAGCTACAGAGATATAAGCCTTGAATTTCTGCAGGTCGAATTTGATGGGTATTGAAAATTTCCAATAAAATCAGCTGTGCATAGGCTTGAGCAATATTAATCAGTTGATGTTGTGTGCCTTGTAACTGATTAATATTATTTAAATAATAATGTTGTTGAATGGCTGTATCTAAAAGTTGGTGTGCAATTAACCACTGATTTGGCAAGGCGTGGCTATAAAGCATGTGTTGTTGATAGCGCAGTAGAGCTAATTGTTGTAAAGCATAATAGCTAGATAGAACTCGTGCAGTTTGTAAGTTCTTTTTTAAATTAAAGGCAAATAAAGAAAATTTTTGTTGGGTGAGTTGTTGGTGGCTACGTCGGGAAATATTAATATAGACTTTGGCGAAATGACTGCGTAATAACAGCGCGAGTTCAATAATATGATCGTTGCGGTCATTACTAATCAAAGCCTGGTTGAAAAAATGCTTTTCCAGACTGGTAAGCACATTTTCAAGTGTCGGATGAATAGCTTGAATTAAGTCAAAACGTAATGTTTCCTGACATTTCAGTTCTGAAATTTCTAAAAGTGCATTAAATAGAGCTTGGGAAGAATCACCCAATTGTAAAATGGATAAATCCGCTGCCCATGCCTGAATGCTTTTAACCGTATTTTGACAAAAACTCAATTGCTCCAGCTTTAGTTCGCTGGGAACTAGAAAAAGATCTGAAGTATTCATATTCATGATTGTTATTTAACTCAATAAGTTGAAACCCCAAAAAGCGGTGTCTTGTTTTTTTCGCCCGCAATTTCCCTAACGAGTTTAGGAACTAAATAGCCGGGTAAGTTCGCTAAAAGCTCTTTATAGATGTGATCAATGTCTTGCGGCATTAAATCAAAATGATGCGCTCCTTTTACTTTATCTAACACGTGTAAATAGTAAGGCATCACCCCTGCATCAAAAAGACGATAGCTTAAATCGACCAAGACCTGAGCAGAATTATTGACCCCATTTAATAAGACTGCTTGATTCAGAACGGTGATGTTTTGTTCGACTAACTTGGCAAGTTGCGAACAGGTAAAGTCATCTAATTCTGATGCGTGGTTCGAGTGTACCACTAGAATAATACGCAGCCTACTATTTTTTAGTAAGGAAATCAGCGATTCATCGACACGGTTGGGAATAACAATCGGAACTCGTGAATGAATTCTCAAAAATTTTATTTGCGGGATAGACGCCAATCGCTCAATCCAGATATTTAATTTACGATTTGACAAAGTGAGCGGGTCGCCACCACTTAAAATCACTTCATTAATATCGGGCTGACTTTCAATGTAATTACGGATATTGTCCCAGTCTTCAGTTTTTGGCAGATTTTCCTGATAAGGAAAGTGCCTGCGGAAACAATAACGACAATGTACTGCGCAAGCACCAGTCAAGGTCAGCAAAAAGCGTGATTTATATTTGTGTAAGACTCCAGGTTGTTGATTGGCTTGTTCCTCACCCAAAGGGTCGGTCACAAATCCAGGATGATCTTCCAGTTCTAAATGATGCGGCAGAACCTGTAACAGTAAAGGATCGAGTGGATTGCCTTTTTGCATTTTGGCCACAAATGCACGCGGGATACGCAATTTAAACTGATTGGATGCCAGTAAAGCACCTGACAGCAACTGCTGTTCAGACAGCTCTAAAATATTTAACAATTCGCGTGGGTCGGTGATCAAGTCACTGAGTTGAGATTGCCAGTTTTGTTCTTGGTACAGGTAGTTGATCATGCCAGAAAAGATTTAAATATGAGGTGAAAGGAACCAAGTACACATCTATTTAGCGTAGATGAATTCTTTGTTCATTGAGCGTGAATGCCGCGAATGATTAATCGCTTTGAATCAGAATCATTACAAAACAGCTGATTTTACCGATATCTTGAGGTGATCGGTAGTGGATTTTCATTGCTTCGTTATGGCTTGCTCATTTACAATACGTCCGATGAAAAAAGATGTTGCAAGATGGCGAGCATCGCAAAGCTGCGTTGGTCATTTGCTTTGTAACATAAATAGTTAAGTTAGTCAGTTTGGAGTGTGCCAGTCATGGCCTATTATTCTACGAATGATTTCAAGTCAGGCCTTAAGGTTATGCTTGATGGTAACCCATGTTCAATCATGGAAAATGAATATGTAAAGCCAGGTAAAGGTCAAGCGTTTAACCGCGTAAAACTTCGTAACCTTCGTTCTGGTAAAGTTTTAGAAAAAACATTTAAGTCTGGTGATTCACTAGAAGCAGCTGACATTGTAGAAGTAGAAATGGAATACCTCTACAACGATGGCGAAATGTGGAACTTCATGGATCCTGTATCTTTTGAGCAAATTGCTGCTGACAAAACCGCAATGGGCGATGCTGCAAAATGGTTAAAAGATGATTCAAACGAAAAATGTACCATTATGTTGTTTAACGGTGTGCCTTTAACTGTAAACGCACCAAACTTCGTGGTATTAAAAATTGTCGAAACTGATCCGGGTGTACGTGGCGATACTTCTGGTGGTGGCGGTAAACCAGCGAAATTAGAAACAGGTGCAGTGGTACGTGTTCCTTTATTCGTACAGCAAGAAGAAAGCGTTCGTGTAGATACACGTACAGGTGAATACCTAGAACGCGCATAATGATTTATTGATAAATCATAAGTAAAAGAGGGGGATGATTCGCGTCATCCCCCTTTTTTGTTGATTTGATTATGTGGTAAAAGAATAGGTGAAAAGTATAGGAAACTGTTGGTGCTCCATTTAAGTGTACGGTAGCGCACACTATGGATGTAAGGGCAGCAGACATCAAAATAAAAGGAGCAGGATCAACCAAGGATTTAGGAATTAAAGCAAGGGTCTGTAGACATTTCATAAATGGCTTGCGCTGTAGGCTAAAACTGAGCAGATCAGGCATGAAACGCAGGGAATAGCGAGACTATTGCCAAGTTTCATAACGCAATCTGAGAAAGTTTTAGCCACAGCCTTAGCAAAAACAAGCACTGCTTTGTTTGCAGTGCAAGGCGCAGCGAAGGATAAGCATATTTTTTTGCTGCTATTTCGTTATGAGTCAGTCATTTAGAATGACTAAATTTCCTGCCTCATGCCCTATATCAGTTAAAAAATATGCGTAGTCGCAAACATAGACGAAGTGTCTACAGCCCCTAAATCTCGACAATAAAAGTAACGCTTAAAAAATGTAACAAGAAGAGAGATTGACATGGAAACAGTTCAACCGAAGTCAGGTCTGACTTCAAAAATTATATGGCTTTTGGTCGCTATATTGGGTGCAGTATCTTTTGGGATATTGGCAGTCAGTAGAGGCGAACACGTCAATGCAGTCTGGTTAGTTTTAGCTGCGGTCTGTGTCTATAGCATTGCATACCGCTTCTACAGTTTATTTATTGCCACCAAAGTATTTGAGTTAAATGAGCGACGCTTAACGCCCGCACATCGTTTGGCTGACGGTTTAGATTATGTGCCCACCAATAAAAGTGTGTTATTTGGTCACCACTTTGCCGCGATTGCAGGTGCAGGCCCTTTAGTTGGGCCTATTCTTGCAGCACAAATGGGTTATTTACCCGGCACGATCTGGCTTTTAGTCGGGGTGGTGTTGGCAGGTGCAGTCCAAGACTTTTTGGTTTTGTTTATTTCTACACGTCGTGATGGGCGTTCTTTGGGAGAAATGGCAAAACAAGAGTTGGGTTCATTTGCTGGTGTGATTGTCATGCTGGGTGCGCTGGGCGTGATGGTGATTATTCTTGCCGTACTCGCTTTGGTTGTCGTGAAAGCTTTAACCAATAGTCCGTGGGGCGTATTTAGTATTGCAGCCACCATCCCAATTGCGATTTTCATGGGCATTTATATGCGTTTTATTCGCCCGGGGAAAATTGCTGAGGTTTCCATTATTGGTTTTGTCCTGATGATGATGGGTATTATTTATGGTGAAAATGTTGCACAGCATCCATTCTGGGGGCCTTTATTTACTTTAAGTGGCACAGAATTAACGTGGTGTTTAATTGCCTACGGTTTTATTGCTTCAGTTTTGCCAGTGTGGTTGTTATTGGCGCCACGTGATTATTTATCGACGTTCTTAAAAATTGGTGTTATTGCGGGTTTGGCTGTCGGGATTGTGTTTGCAATGCCTGAAATGAAGATGCCTGCGGTGACCCATTTTATTGATGGTACAGGGCCAGTATTTGCGGGTTCATTGTTCCCATTCTTATTTATTACCATTGCCTGCGGTGCGATTTCAGGTTTCCACGCCTTAGTGTCTTCAGGTACGACGCCAAAACTAGTCAATAACGAAAAAGACATTCGGATGATTGGTTATGGCGGCATGTTGATGGAGTCTTTCGTGGCAATCATGGCAATGATTTGTGCCACGGTGCTAGACCCAGGCGTGTACTTTGCCATTAATGCACCCACTGCAGTTTTAGGTACAACGGTGGAAAGTGCAGCAGAAGCGGTACGAAATTTAGGCTTTGTAGTGACTCCTGAGGCTTTAACCATTTTGGCAAAAGAAGTCGGTGAAAGCTCGATTCTGTCACGTACGGGTGGTGCGCCAACGTTTGCAATTGGTATGGCACATATCATCACCGAGATTTTTAATAACCGCTCAATGATGGCATTCTGGTATCACTTTGCCATTTTATTTGAAGCCTTATTTATTTTAACTGCAGTAGATGCAGGCACACGTGCTTGCCGTTTTATGGTGCAAGATACTGTAGGTATTGTTATTCCTGCAGTGAAAAATTCACATAACTTCTTTGGTAACTTGCTTGGCACAGCAGTTGCGGTGGCTGGTTGGGGCTTCTTCGTCTATCAAGGCGTGGTCGATCCTTTAGGCGGTATTAATAGCTTATGGCCTCTATTTGGTATTGGTAACCAAATTTTGGCAGCGATGGCGCTCATTTTAGGTACAGTGATTCTGTTTAAAATGAAAAAAGAAAAATATGTTTGGGTGACGATTATCCCTACAGTTTTCTTGTTCATTACTTCAATGACTGCAGGTTGGCAAAAGATTTTCCACGACAATCCCAAAATTGGTTTCTTGGCGCAAGCAGATCGTTTCAATGCTGCAATTCAACGCAATGAAATTTTAGCACCTGCAAAAACAGTGACTGAAATGCAAACCATTGTCATGTCCAATCAAATTAATGCCGTGTTATGTGGTTTCTTTATGATTGTGGCATTTGTGATGTTGTTCGCTGCCATTGGGGTGATTCGTCGTGCCTTGGCAAGTCCAACACCAACTGTACATGAAGCTGAAGCGATTTATCGTGATCCTGAAACGATTCAGCCGAATAGTGGTCATTAGGAGTGAGCACATGATTAAGCTTAAATTTGCCCAACAGGGTAAAACGGTGATTTACAACATCATTAAAATGACCATCATGTCGCAAAAGGATTTGATTCTGAATCCGAAAAACTGGTCGCGTATCGCTACTTTATGGCAGCGTTTGCAACAAAGTTTTCGTTTAATGGTCGGTGTACCCGATTATCAGAATTATTTGGAACACATGCGTAAGCATCATCCAGATTTAGAAGCCATGGATCCGAAGACTTTTTATCGCTACTGTGTCGATGCGCGTTATCCATCGGCAAAAGGTGGTTTGAAAAAGTGTCCGTGTTAATCCCGTATCACGATGGAAACGTATAGAGATACGAGCTGTTTAAAACTTACTTTTTTAGGCAGTTTAGAATATCTCGAGGATTTCTTTGGAAATTTAGCAAAACGGTGTATGTTTAAACATGCGCCGTTTTTTATTGGGGATAAGGGGATTTACTGTGATTTGGGGTACAGAAAAAGTTCAAAAACAACAACTGACGCAAGCGCAGCAACAGCTCAATGCACAGATTGAATCTTATGCTGGAAAAATTCAGGCTTTTTTGACTGAAATTAATACCATTATTTTAGATAAAGAACAGCAGACCAAATTGGCGTTAAGTTGTTTGTTGGCGGGCGGGCATGTGCTTTTTGAAGATTTACCCGGATTAGGTAAAACGACTTTATCGAGTGCCTTATCGCACTTGGCGGGTCTGCAATTTCAGCGTATTCAGTTTACCAATGACATGCTGGCCAGTGATGTGATTGGCGTGAATATGTTTAATCAAAAAGAACATCAATTTGAGTTTAAGCAAGGCCCTATTTTTACCCAAATTTTATTGGCAGATGAAATTAACCGTTGTTCGCCTAAAACCCAAAGTGCCTTGTTGGAAGCGATGGAAGAAGGCGCGGTTACGGTGGATGGTGTGCGTTATAGCTTGCCGCAACCTTTTTGGGTGATTGCCACACAAAATCCACTGTTTCAAAGTGGTACTTATGCGCTGCCAGAATCACAGCTCGATCGTTTTTTAATGCGTCTGTCTTTGGGTTATCCATCGCGTTTTGCTGAAAAAATGCTGTTGCAACAAAACTCCAGACATGCGCTGATTGCCAGTTTGGCTCATATTTTTACTGAAACAGAAATTTTAAATTTACAGCAATTGGTCACAGAAATTTATGTGTCAGATACCGCGCTAGACTACTTACTCGACTTAGCCGCAGAAACCCGTAAAGCGCGTCACGGATTATCTACCCGTGGTGTTTTGGCACTTAAAAAAGCAGCGCAAGCACATGCCTTAATTGAGCAACGCAGTTTTGTCACTGCCGATGATATTCAAGCGGTATTTGTGGCAGTTGCCGCACATCGTATTGGATTGAGTGAGGCAGAAACTTTGCATGTGATGCAACAGGTTAAAGTGAGTTAGTACACGCATGTTTAAGCAGGCATGGCAAAACTGGATCAAGACACGTTTTAAGTTTGATCGACACAAAACCTTAAAACAAAAAGATATTTTGGTTTTTATTTACCAACAGGGTTATCTGTATTTAGTGCTGATTTTAATCACGTTTATTGCGGGTGTGAATTATGGCAATAACCTGATTTTAGGCTTTTGCTTTTTGATCAGCGCCATTTTATGTATCAGCTTTTATTTGACCTTTAAGCAGTTGCATGAATTAGAGATAGAAATTGTGACTACTGAAGTTGGGCAAGTGGGCGAAGTATTGCAATTACAATTGCATTTCAAACAAGAGGTCGCGCAGGCACGTTATTTATGGATTAAAGCCAATCATCAATTAGAAAAGGTTCTTATTCAAGACACCCAGCAGCAGTATGTATTGACATTTTTTGCGGAGCAACGTGGGCAGTTTAATTTCCCTCATTTACACATTTATTCGGTTTATCCTTTTGGCTTGGTACGTGCGTGGACTTATTTGAATTTGACACGTACCGCGTGGGTTGCGCCCAAAGCCGCCATGTATAGCGCAGAGAATAAACAGCATCAACACAGCTTTCAACCCGATTTAGACGAGTTTCGTGAGCTGCGTGATTTTCAATTGGGCGATTCCTTACAAGCCGTGTCGTGGAAGCAAGCGGCACGCGGTCAGGGCTTATATGTGAAAGTTTTTGAACAATATCAGGATCAACAGAGTATCGACATTCACTATGAACACATGCCTGCACCGACCCACGAAGAAAAACTAAGTTTGATGATGGGCTTAGTTGAACAATGTGAACAACAACAGTTGAATTATGCGATGTTTTTGCCGCATGCGACCCTTGAAAAAGGCGTAGGCGAGCGACAGTTGAAACAGGTAAAAATTCTTTTGGCACAGGCTTGATGATCATGCACAATTCGATTCAGCAATCTATTCTGCTTAGCCTGATCTTAATTTTGGCTGCTCACATGCTGTTTAGCCCTGTGGCATTGAGTGTCATTTTCGGACTCATGTTGTTGCTGTTGTATCTTCACTATAAAAACAAGACAGCGCATATTTCTAAAGTTTGGACTTATGGATTGACCTGTTGTGCCTTAGCCAGCATTTATTTGAGTTATAAAAGCCTGATTGGTGTAGAGGCAGGGGTTGCCTTATTAAGCACCTTTTTGTTTGCCAAAGCTTTAGAAAGTCATACTCAGCGCGACCTGATTATTTTATTTAATTTTGCGCTTTTTGTGAGCGCCAGTTCATTTTTATACAGCCAGAGCATGTGGATGACCGTGTTGGTCATTCTATGTTTAATCAGTTGTTTAATTGGGTTATATCGGATTCAAAAAAGTGCATTTTCAGATTATGCGTCGCGTCATTCGAGCAGGCAAGATGCAAAGCATGACCTTAAAAATGTCGCCAAGTTTATCGCATACGCTTTGCCATTCTTTTTATTATTGTTTTTATTCTTTCCACGTTTACCGCCATTGTGGCATGTACCTATTCCTGATGCCAAAGGCGTGACAGGTATTAGTGACACGATGTCACCGGGCGATATTGCCGAATTATCACAATCTTCTGCTTTGGCATTTCGTATTGTGGGGAATATGCAGCAACTGCCTCCACGTTCAAAACTATATTGGCGGGCGATGGTACTTGATCAATATGATGGTCGCACATGGACAAGCAATTTTAGCAATCAACAACCCGTTCAGGCAGCACAATTACAGCCAGAGCAAGTCGATTTTCAGTATCAATATATTGCAGCAGACCCACGTGCACAGTGGATTATGGCGCTGGAAAAATCTGTACCGAATCAACACGGTTATGTATTACGCCGTGATTGGAGTATGGTGCCACAGCGTCAAAATGGTCGGATTCAACCGATTGCTTTGCAGTGGGTTGGGGAATCCGCACGTATTCAAGGGGATGATGCACAGAACGAGCGTTATCGACGCTTTAGCCAGCGTTTAAATGTTCAGGTACAGACGCAATCTGACCCAAAAGCTCAGCAATTTGCCCTGCAGATGTTTGCTCAAAGTCAGCAACAACCTGAACGCTACGTGCAGAATGTATTGCAGTGGTATCGCAATAATGGCTTTAGTTATACCTTAAAACCTGGAATGCTCGGACAAAACCGAGTCGATGAATTCTTGTTTCAGAGTAAGCAAGGTTTTTGTGAACATTATGCCTCAAGTTTTGCCTTATTGATGCGTTATGTCGGGATTCCAGCGCGTGTAGTCGTGGGCTATCAGGGTGGGGAACTTGCACCCGATGGACAAAGCTGGGAAGTACGACAGCAAGATGCACATGCTTGGACAGAAGTGTTGCTCAATCAACAATGGGTACGCATAGACCCGACAGCCATCATTGCACCTCAACGTATAGATGATGGTATGCAAAACCTAATGGCAGATGATCGGGCCGTTTTGGGTGCTGACACACAAATGTGGCAATACCAACATTCTAATTTTATTCGTTCTTTACGGGTGTGGAGTGATTATGCAAGTTATCAATGGCAAAGCAAGGTCGTGGGTTATGATGCCGAGTCACAGCGTCACTGGTTTGGACGCTTAGGGCTGCACTCAAACTATGCTTTGGCAGCGGTGTTAGTTTCAAGTATTCTCATGATCTTAGCAGGGTATTTTGGCTGGATTTTTTGGAAAAAACGTCAGCAAGGTTCTCGCATAAATCGTGCCTTAGACAAATTTTCTAAAAGATTGCCCGCTCAGTTGCAAAAACAGGATGCAGAAACAGTGAGTGTGTGGATGCAGCGTTTAGCAGCGCAGGTAGATGCAAATGAACAAGAGGCATTTAAGCGTTTAGGCGTGTGCTATCAACAATATTCTTATGCGCCTGAACATGACCGTGTTTCAGAGCAGGTGTTTTTTGATTTGCTTAAAACTTGCTCGGATGTGTTGAAAAAACACAGAAAGGACTTGTCTTAAAAATCAAAACTGAATATGATGCGAAGCACTTTAGGCGTATAGCTCAGTTGGTTAGAGCGCTACGTTGACATCGTAGAGGTCTCCAGTTCGAGTCTGGATATGCCTACCAATACATTAAAATTATATGTTGTTACATAACTTCATATAAGTAATAAAGCTCTGAATTATAACGATTTAGGGCTTTTTTATTGCTTTTCTTAAAGATACATAAATTCGCTTATAGTTTAAAAATATGTACACAGTGGTGTACACATGTAAGTTTTCGGCTTATTTTGCACTAATTGGTTTTTATTTTGCACTAGAGCTTTGAAGCCTCTTTCCACATTTCATTTGTGCACTGATTCGTGAGCGAGAACATGGCACCATTAAGCATTTAACGGTTATGCTAGTCACGGTTTTTGAAATTATGCTGGCAAAGGTTTTATCGATGAGCCTTGTGGTGCTTTTAGCAGCTTTTTTAGGCTTAAAAGTAGTGGTGCAGGGGGCATTACAGGTACCCATAGAAGGAAGTTTGCTGTTATTTTTCTTTGGAGCCTTGCTGACCTTATTTGCAACAACCTCAATGGGTATATATATGGCAACCGTGTCTAAATCGATGCCGCAATTCGGTTTGCTGATGATGCTTATTCTGATTCCCTTGCAAATGTTGTCTGGGGCAAGTACACCACGAGAAAGCATGCCAGAAATTATTCAAAATATCATGTTGATTGCAACGACAATGCATTTTGTAACATTGGCGCAAGCAATTTTATACCGAAATGCAGGATTGGATGTGGTCTGGCCTTCCTTTCTATGGTTAATCGCAATTGCAACAACATTTTTCTATGTATCTTGGAAACGTTTTAAAAATACCATTCATACAATGGCTTAATGTAATAGATTGAGTTTGATCGCTGAAGCACAAATTTTGACTGGGGCGTATTAAGAGTTACACCGAGCATAATTTTTGCTAATATGTATGAAAATTGTTCAATAAAAGTAAATGACATGAAACACATTCTTGTGCCAGTTTTGGTGGTGTTGGTCGTTTTATTAGGTTATCTCGTTTACTTGGAAGAGGAAACGCGAAAGCAGGCAGAACTGAACCGAGTTTTGACTGAATCTGCAAATTTATCGCTAGAAAAAACAGAAGCGGCTACACCACAGATTTTGCAAGTCACAGAATAAGCGTAGAAATTTCTAACATAATGTGTGGTAATTGCTTTATTCATCACACTTTTGTGTGCTTCACTTTATCGTAAAATTTTATCTTTAATTCAAAAAACTAGAATTTTTAAAAAATCCCTATGGTATAATTTGCCAATTGAAACTGCTTCATCACAACTCAAAGGCATTACTTTTGAGAGTGACTGAAGTAAAAAAAAGATGAACAAAGCTGCATAAAATTTATGCGGCTTTTTTATTTAGCATTCCGAATTTTTGATTTTGATAAAATCAAATGCTTGATTGTGAATTAAGTTTATCTCTTTTGTGTAATTTCACATGCTTATTGGGCAAATCTATTGTTGCAACTAACACAGGCTTTTAAGTGCTGACTTAAAATTCAGTCATACTGCAAATTCAGTTTATTTACAGGGGCTAGGTCATGACGACTCCTAATCCATCCTCAGCGGGAATGCTTGAGCGCTTATTCAAATTAAGCGAAAACAAGACCACATTCCGTACCGAGATTTTGGCGGGTGTAACCACCTTCTTAACCATGTGTTACATCATTATTGTCAATCCAATGATTTTATCTGAAACAGGAATGGATCATGGAGCTGTCTTTGTCGCCACCTGCTTAGCCGCAGCAATTGGCTGCCTAGTGATGGGGATTGTTGCTAACTACCCAATCGCACTGGCACCGGGCATGGGGCTAAATGCTTATTTCACTTACTCGGTGTGTTTAGGCATGGGTGTGCCTTGGCAAACGGCTTTGGCTGCAGTTTTTGTATCAGGGATTATTTTCATTGCCATTAGCATGTTTAAAATCCGTGAAGCCATTGTTAATGCCATTCCCATGTCATTAAAACTAGCCATTGGCGGTGGTATTGGTTTATTCCTAGCTTTAATCGCCCTAAAAAATGCAGGTGTTATTGTTGATAATCCTGCGACTTTGGTGGGCTTGGGTGACTTAAAACAACCATCAGTACTGTTAGCGCTACTTGGCTTTTTAATGGTTGTAGTAATGCATCACTTTAAAGTACGTGGTGCAATTATCATCAGTATTTTGGTGCTGACTGCTATTTCAACAGCTTTAGGTTTAAGCGAATTTAAAGGTGTGGTTGGTGAAATTCCATCTATTGCACCTACTTTTATGCAAATGGACTTTGAAGGTCTATTTACAGCAAGTTTAATTGGCGTAATTTTCGTATTTTTCTTAGTCGATTTATTCGACTCTACAGGTACTTTAGTGGGTGTTTCACACCGTGCAGGCTTGTTGCAAGATGGTAAATTACCCCGTTTGAAAAAAGCACTTTTTGCCGATTCTTCTGCAATTGTTGCAGGTGCGGCATTGGGTACATCTTCAACAACGCCGTATATTGAATCATCTGCAGGTGTTGCAGCGGGTGGTCGTACAGGCTTAACCGCAGTGATTGTTGGCTTGTTGTTTATTGCCTGTTTGTTCTTGGCACCACTTGCGCAATCGGTACCAGGTTTTGCGACTGCACCTGCCTTGTTATTTGTGGGTGTGTTGATGATTCAAGGCATTGTGCATATTGATTGGGATGACATCACCGAAGCCGTGCCTGCATTCTTAACAGTCGTGTTCATGCCATTTACTTATTCTATTGCCGATGGCATCGCTATGGGCTTTATTAGCTATGCGCTGATTAAACTACTCACTGGCAAAGCCAAGTCTGTACCTTATATGGTGTGGATTATTGCTGCACTTTGGGCATTAAAATTTGCCATGTTTGGCGGTTAATATTCTTAAACTGAAAAGGGGTGTAAACTCAGTTTGCACCCTTTTTTATTTTGATCAATTTTTTAATATTCTCCCATAAAATAGCAAAAAGGACAGAACATGAATCAACTTGAGCTAATCTGTGCATTACCTAAAGCAGAATTGCATGTGCATATTGAAGGTACTTTTGAACCTGAATTGATGTTTGCCATTGCGCAGCGCAACCAAATAGACATCCCTTATCAGTCCGTAGAAGAAGTCAAACAAGCATATAACTTTCATAACTTGCAGTCTTTTTTAGATATTTATTATGCAGGCGCACAAGTGTTGGTGCATGAGCAAGATTTTTACGATTTGGCTTGGGCATATTTTGAAAAATGTGTTGAAGACCGTGTGGTACATACCGAAATGTTTTTTGATCCGCAAACCCATACCGAGCGTGGTGTGGCATTTGCAACCGTGATTAATGGCTTACAACGTGCTTGTGATGATGCGCAAACAAAATTAGGCATCAGTTCAAATTTAATTATGTGTTTCTTGCGTCATTTAAGCGAAGATGCAGCATTTGCCACACTTGAACAGGCTTTGCCTTATAAAGATCAAATTATCGCAGTGGGTTTGGACTCAAGCGAAGTTGGACATCCACCTTCAAAGTTTGAACGTGTCTTTGCCAAAGCACGTGAAGCAGGCTTTTTAGTCGTGGCACATGCAGGCGAAGAAGGGCCAGCCGAATATGTTTGGGAAGCATTAGATTTACTGAAAGTAAACCGTATTGATCATGGTGTGCGTTCTGAAGAAGATCCTGTATTAATGCAACGTCTAATTGCAGAGAAAATGCCGCTCACGGTCTGTCCATTGAGTAATTTAAAGCTATGCGTAGTGGATGATATGGCACAGCACAACATCCGCCGTTTATTGCAGCAGGGTGTTAAAGTGACAGTTAATTCAGATGATCCATCTTATTTTGGTGGTTATATGAATGATAACTTTGTTGCTATTAGCCAAGCTTTAGATTTAAGCAATGATGAACTGAAACAATTGGCAATCAATTCTTTTGAAGCCTCGTTCATTTCGGCTGAAGAAAAACAAAAATGGATAGATCAAATTCAGGCATTGGCTTGAACTTAATGTAATGCACACGATGTTAGATCACAAAAAAAAGCAGCTTCAATCAAGCTGCTTTTTTGTGGGAGAGTGTTGTGAATTTTTTTTAAAGTTTTAGTTAGATGACTTGCCTTGTTGAGTCATACTGCGAAGTACGTCATCTTTATCAATAAAGTGATGTTTCAGTGCGGCAAGTACGTGACCGACTACCATTACACCTGCAAACCAAGACAAATAAGTATGTACAGGTTTAACAATTGCTAATAGTTCGGGGTTCTTATCCACCAAGGCTGGAATTTCAAATAAATACAACACAGGCACAGGTTTACCCACGCTCCAGCTAAACAAACAGCCCGTGATTGGAATCGCAATCAGCATAAAATACAGACCTAGATGTCCTAAATGCGCTAGTGTTTTCATCAACGGTGACATGCTGTCAGGCAGTTGTGGCGCAGGGTGGGTGTAACGCCAAAATAAGCGAATCACCAATAAAAATATAATCGGTGTGGCGACATTTTTATGCAGGGTAATTACATCACCTTTGAAGCTGCCATCGGCTTCATAGCTCAAAAAGTTGCCACTGAAAAAACCGATTGCCCATGCGGCAATAAAAATAATCGCCATGAGCCAATGTAAAACTTGTGCGGTACGGGTGTAATATGAATGAGAACTGTTCATGTTGTGTTTCAGGCGAATAGTGTGCTTGCATGCTAAACAACAGCATGTAGCGAAAAAAGTATCCACCTGCAACGGAGTGTTGAAAATCTGCAACGCTGCAAAAAAATAGCGTTCTTGAGGGGCTGTTGATATTTCATAAATGGTTTGCGCTGTAGGCTAAAACTGAGCAGATCAGGCATGAAACGCAGGGAATAGCGAGACTATTGCCAAGTTTCATAACGCAATCTGAGAAAGTTTTAGCCACAGCCTTTCAGGACAAGCATATTTTTTGCTGCTATTGCGTTATGAGTCAGTCATTTAGAATGACTAAATTTCCTACCTCATGCTTTATATCGGCTAAAAAACCTTGCGAGATATATCTCTCATGTCGCAAACATAGAAGAATTGTCAACAGCCCCTAGCCTTAAGCCTAAGCACATGAATGTAGAAATTGCAAAAAGCTATTCCTTCGTCAAACAAGTTTAGGCACAATAGCGGCATTGTTTCACTCAAATGACTTGAATATTAAATACAGGAAATATCCATGAAAAAACTACTTGCTGTATTGGCACCTATCGCTTTGGTTTTATCTGCATGTACCACCACTACAGGTACTACTACAGGAACGACAACTGCACCGACAGCAACTCAACAATTGGGTATGGCGGCGATTAAAATTGCAATTAATGCCAAGTGTGTGACTGAATTAAACAACATTCCTGCATGGCACACTGCGACACGTGTTATGACACCAACGCAAAAGCAAAATGTTCAAGCGGAAATTTGTGGTTGTGTCAGTGAAAAAGCACCACAAAACGTAACTGCAGTAGATTTAGCCACCGCAGCAATTGACCCTGCTGCACGTGCAACCATTGTGAGCAATGCGGTATCTCGAACCATTAATGCATGTGTGGCAGAAGCAGTAAGATAAGTTTACTGATTCTGTAAAAGTAAAGATCATGCGTGGTGACTCGCATCGTGAGATAGGCTGAAGATTTCAGCCTATTTTTCTGGAAAAAGATGATGAAAATTGCAGGTGTAGATGAAGCAGGGCGTGGGCCTTTAGTGGGTTCTGTTGTCGCTGCGGCAGTTATTTTAGATCCGAATAACCCGATTGAAGGTTTAAATGATTCTAAAAAACTGACAGAAAAAAAGCGTGAAAAGTTATTTGTTGAAATTCAGGAAAAGGCTTTGGCTTGGGCAATTGCAGAAGCATCTGCAGCCGAAATTGATGAACTGAATATTTTGCAAGCGTCGTTATTGGCGATGCGTCGTGCGGTGGAAGCCTTATCTATTCAACCTGAGCATGTCTTGGTCGATGGCAATAAAATTCCGCAGGGTTTAGCGATGTCTTGTGATGCCGTTGTTGGGGGAGATGCATTACATGCAGAGATTTCGGCAGCCAGTATTTTAGCTAAAGTGGCGCGTGACCGTGAAATGGTATTGCTTGATCAAGCATTTCCACAATTTGGTTTTGCCAAACATAAAGGTTATCCAACCAAAGCACATTTTGAAGCCATTGCACAGCATGGCGTGATTGCGGCACATCGACGTAGTTTTGCACCTGTGCGTAAAGCTTTAGAATTAATGGAAAACTCACAGTAATTTTCATGCAAAACTTGTGCTGAGTTGCCTGTAAAATAGTCTTTACATGCTTCGAATCAGCGAGCAACTCTGAAATGATGCGAGTTTTTAAAAAGCATTCAGCAGAAAAATTTAAAGCGGCAAATGAGCCGCTTTATATTCAATTACCTTAATCGTTTAACGATTAAAGTCATTTTGCGAGTAGTTATCTTCTTCAAATGAAGGTTGATAATCTTGATCTAAATGTTGCAAATGCTCATGCATGGCACGCTCGTGTTGAATACGTTGATAGATTTCTTCACGATGAACCGATACTTCTTTCGGGGCATTTACACCAATACGAACTTGGTTACCTTTGACACCAAGCACAGTCACGCTGACTTGGTCCCCAATCATTAATGTTTCTCCGACACGTCGGGTCAGAATCAGCATGTTTATCTCCTTGCAAAATGCTAAACCTGCATTGATTTTTAAAGCAATTTAAAAGTCACAACCAAATAAAAACCAGTAAATTTTAACGGAACGTATCATTATTTATTTTATAAGATACAGCGCTGCCAAAATTTATGAAAGCATGTTGCTCAATATAACAGAGCCACTATAAAAAAAACTATAGTGGCTCTATTTTTTTGTACTTTTTCGCAAAATTTGTCAGACAATTACATTTTCTGACAGGGGCGTATTAAGCGCGTGCGCTAGACTCACCGCTTTCACGATCTAGACCAAATACAGTGTGTAAAGTACGTACTGCAAGCTCTAAATAGTTTTCTTCAATAATGACTGAAATTTTAATTTCAGAAGTAGAAATCATTAGAATGTTGATGCCTTCATCTGCAAGTGCAGTAAACATTTTGCTTGCAACACCTGCGTGTGAACGCATACCTACACCTACGATAGATACTTTCACGATGTCGCCACGTGTAGCCACTTCACGCGCACCAATTTCTTTAGCTGTTGCTTCAAGGATTGATTTTGCTTTGGCAAGTTCGCCACGGTTTACAGTAAAGGTAAAGTCAGTTGTACCATCTTCTTCTACGTTTTGGATGATCATGTCGACTTCAACATTGGCAGCGCCAATAGGTGACAAGATTTTAGATGCAATACCTGGCTCGTCAGGCACACCTAAAATAGTTAATTTTGCTTCGTCACGGTTAAACGCGATACCTGAGATGATAGGTTGTTCCATGTTGTCTTCCAATTCAGTAGTAATGAGTGTGCCGACATTTTGTTTAAAATCTTCGTCGAATGCGCCATCATTGTCATTATCAAAACTTGATAATACACGTAAAGGTACTTGGTATTTACCTGCAAATTCAACCGCACGAATTTGCAATACTTTAGAACCTAAAGAAGCCATTTCTAGCATTTCTTCAAAAGAAATACGATCTACTTTTTTGGCTTTTGGCGCAACGCGTGGGTCTGTGGTGTAAACGCCATCTACGTCAGTGTAAATTTGACATTCATCGGCTTTCAATGCAGCAGCAAGTGCAACGCCAGAAGTATCAGAACCGCCACGACCTAAAGTCGTGGTGTTACCTTCAGCATCAAACCCTTGGAAACCAGCAACCACAATCACACGGCCTGCGTCTAGGTTTTCAGTTAACACGTCAGTATTAATCGCTTCAATACGTGCTTTGGTAAATGCGCTGTCAGTTTGAATACCAACTTGGCGACCAGTTAGTGATTTTGCTGCAACGCCAATAGAATTCAGCGCCATCGCTAACATCGAAATCGTCACCTGTTCGCCTGTAGACACCATTTGGTCTAATTCACGCGGATCAGGGGTTTCGGTAATGGCTTTCGCGAGAGCGAGTAGGCGATTGGTTTCGCCACTCATGGCAGAAACGACAACCACTACTTTGTGGCCATGATCATGCCAGCGCTTCACACGACGAGCAACATTTAAAATGCGCTCGGGAGTACCCATTGAGGTACCGCCATATTTTTGAACGATTAGTGCCATAGTTGTTCCATATAAGCCATGACCCCGAATTTACCTGCTCAGGGTCAGTTACACAAAAAGTGAGATTATTTTGCCGCAAGCCAAGCAGTTAAACCTGCCATCACCGTTGCAAAGTTCTCGTTAAGTGGCGCGCCACCTTGTGCCAAATCAGGTTTACCACCACCTTTACCACCTAGTTCTGTAGCCAAGTGTTTGATGATGTCTCCTGCTTTAATCGTAGCAGTAAAGTCTGGTGCAACAGAAGCGATTAAGCTGACTTTATCGCCTTCTACAGCTGCAAGTACAATCACTGCTTGGTCGAGTTTGGATTTTACACCGTCGTGCAAATTACGCAGTGATTTTGCATCCATATTTTGTACAGTGGTAATGAGCGTGGTGCGTCCAGCAAGTTCTTGTACTTGACTTAAAAGTTCAGCTGCTTGGAAGTGCGCTAATTTTTGATTGAGCTGTTCAATCTGCTTTTGAAGGCTAGATGCTGTATCGACCAATGTATTCACTTTTTCTAAAGTTTGGTCTTTTTGTGCTTTCAACAAAGCATTGATGCTGTTGATATCGCGTTCAGTTTTTTGAACGGCTTCAACGGCTTTGCTGCCTGTAATTGCTTCAATACGACGTACACCAGCTGCAACACCACCTTCAGAGATGATTTTGAACAGACCAATATCACCTGTACGTTTCACGTGAATACCGCCACAAAGTTCAATGGAGAAGTTTTTATCTTCAATGATTGAACCCATAGAAAGTACGCGAACTTCATCGCCATACTTTTCACCAAATAGCATCATTGCGCCTTTGGCTTTGGCTGCTTCAATATCCAGTAATTCAGTAGAAACTGAGGTATTGGCAATGACTTCTGCATTTACCAAACGCTCAATTTCTTGCAATTGTTCAAATGACACAGGTTGGTCATTGGCAAAGTCAAAACGTAAAATATCAGAAGCAACCAACGAACCTTTTTGCTGTACGTGTGCGCCTAAAACTTGACGTAGGGCAGCGTGCAATAAGTGGGTTGCAGAGTGGTTGCGTGCAGTTGCTTCGCGGATGTCTGCTTTTACAATCGCTTCCACCGCTTGCGCAGCTTTTAAACTGCCCATGGTAACAATACCTTGATGGACAAAGGCACCGCCAGACTTTTTGGTGTCATGAACTTCAAAAATACCTGTTTCGTTTTTAAATAGACCCGTATCGCCAATCTGACCACCGCTTTCTGCATAGAACGGGGTTTGGTTGAGTACGATTAAAGCTTCATCGCCTTCAACCACTTCATCGACTTGTTCGCCATCTTTATAAATAGCCACAATTTGACCCTGACCAGTTGTTGCGTCATAGCCATCAAATTGAGTTTCGCCTTCAACTTTTACAATTGAGTTGTAGTCAACTGCAAATTTACCTGCATCGCGTGCACGTTGACGTTGTGCTGCCATTTCAACTTCAAAGCCAGCTTCGTCAATGGTCAAGTCGCGTTCACGAGCAATGTCTGCAGTTAAATCTGTTGGGAAGCCGTAAGTGTCATACAGTTTAAATACGACTTCGCCTGGAATCACAGAACCTTTCAGTTGCGCTAATTCACCTTCAAGCAATTTCAAACCTTGCTCAAGTGTTTTGGCGAATTGTTCTTCTTCTTTTAGAAGTTGCGCTTCAATACGCGCTTGTTGTGCTGCAAGTTCAGGATAGGCCTGACCCATCACCTCAATTAAAGGCTGGAGCATTTTGTGGAAGAATGAACCTGTTGCGCCAAGTTTGTTACCGTGACGTACTGCACGACGAATAATACGACGCAATACATAACCACGACCTTCATTCGATGGATTTACGCTATCAGCAATTAGGAAGCAGCAAGAACGGGCATGGTCTGCAACTACTTTAAGTGAAGCAGGGTAGTCTACAGGTTTACCAGTTTGCTGTGCAGTTGCCTCAAGCTCAGTCGTGTCTAAACCAATAATCTGTGCTGCATTTTTGAGTAAGTGCTGGAACAGGTCAATTTCGTAGTTTGAATTCACATGTTGCAATACTGCAGAAATACGCTCCAAGCCCATACCTGTATCTACAGAAGGTGCTGGAAGCGGGTGTAATACACCATCTGCAGTGCGGTTGAACTGCATGAATACGTTGTTCCAAATTTCAATGAAACGGTCGCCATCTTCTTCAGGTGTGCCTGGTAAGCCACCCCAGATATGATCGCCATGATCATAGAAAATTTCAGAACACGGACCGCAAGGACCTGTATCACCCATTGCCCAGAAGTTGTCTGAAGCATATTGGCCGCCTTTGTTATCGCCAATACGGATAATACGAGAAGCATCTAAACCAATTTCTTTGTTCCAGATGTCAAATGCTTCATCATCGGTGTGGTAAACCGTGGCATATAAACGGTCTTTTGGTAGCGCTAACCATTGTTCACTGGTTAAAAATTCCCAAGCAAATTTAATTGCATCACGTTTGAAATAATCACCAAACGAGAAGTTACCTAACATTTCAAAGAAAGTATGGTGACGTGCGGTATAACCCACATTGTCTAAATCGTTATGTTTACCGCCTGCACGCACACATTTTTGTGACGATACAGCACGTACATAATCACGTTTTTCTAACCCAAGGAAACAGTCTTTAAACTGGTTCATACCTGCATTGGTAAATAACAGGGTTGGGTCATTGGCGGGTACTAGAGAACTCGATGCGACACGTGTATGCCCTTGCGATTCAAAGTAACGCAAAAATGCTTCACGAATTTCAGCTGATGTCATAAAACGAGTACTCACAACCAAGTCACTCCATAATTTCCGATTGGGCTAAACGCAAGACAGTCTGACAAAAATAATTCTTTTGCTGTCATGCAGGCTTAAAATTTTAAAAACGCCAAATTATAACGGAAAAAGCCATTATCACCAATCATTTTAGTGTGAATAGATGACAATTCTGACGCAAACTTGGTTGCGATTACGCAGAATAAATCTTTGCAATAGAAGATGATGAACATTTACATTCAAAATAAGCGTTTACTGTAGGTCACGGAGTATGCCGAACTGCCATAAAGTAGAATACAAAATTTAAGAAAACGTAAATGTAAGCTAGAAAGTCAAAGCTGATATTTTTGATTTGCCGAATTAAACAACAAATTGCGTGAAAATTCGCAGAATTGATCTGATTTTTTTCAGTAAGACCTCAAAATCTATTAACATAGTCTGTGCTTAAATTTTGATTTCATTATGAAAGGATCGGTCATGCAACGAGTGGCAATCAATGGCTTTGGTAGAATCGGGCGCAATGTGCTGCGGGCTTGGTTTGAAAATCCCAAAGACTTTCATTTTGAAATCGTCGCCATAAATGACATTGCCGATGTAGAAACCTTGGTTCATTTATTTAAATATGACAGTACCCATGGTCGTTTTAAAGGACAGGTGGAAATTAGCCTCGAAAATGAACAGATTTTTTTGAATATTTCTGCAGGTTTGGCGCAATTAAAAGTTCAGGTGTTGAATCAGGCTCAACCTGCGCAATTACCGTGGCAAGCCTTAAATGTTGATGTGGTATTGGAATGTACAGGGTTGTTCCGTTCCCGCGAGGCGGCAACGCAGCATATTACTGCGGGCGCCAAACGTGTAATTATTGGTGCTGCACCATTCGATACTGTAGATGCTGCGATTGTTTATGGTGTGAATCATCATGAAGTCAAAAGTACCGACCAAATTATTTCCAGCGTATCTTGTACCACGCAGGCTTTAGTACCATTAGTTAAAATCATTGATGATGCTTTCGGAATTGATACCGCATTAATGACTGAAATTCATGCAGTCACAGCCGATCAAACTGTATTGGATCAGGCGCATCGCGATTTACGTCGTGCGCGTGCATCAGGACAAAATATTATTCCTACAACTTCTTCTGCCCTAGGTGCTTTAAAACAAGTCATGCCAAAAATGGCAGATCGGATAGATGGTTATTCGATTCGTGTGCCGACCATCAATGTTGCAGCCATTGATTTAACTTTTATTTCTCAGTCGCCAATTACGGTGCATAAATTGAATCAGGTGTTGTGTGCTTCGGCAGCGCATGATTATGCCGAAATTATGCAAGTGACCGATGAGCCTTTGGTATCGAGCGACTTTAACCATTCACCTTATTCTTTAATTGTCGATTTAAGTCAAACCATGGTCGTGGGTCATCAAGCCAAAGTTTTTGCGTGGTATGACAACGAGTGGGGTTATGCCAACCGTTTACTAGATTTGTGTGAATCTTTTAGTCAACGGGCGGTGTAAGCGGCTACTTTTTAAGACATATACAAAGTGTAAAAAGCATGTAATAGTGATGAAAGATTTTATAATTCGTATTCACAGTTAATTCACTGATTGATATAACAAAGTTTGCATAGAAAATTTGAATAGAGTAGTGGCATGATGATTATTTTATTGTGGGGATTTATTTTTTTGCTGGCACTTGCCGTCATTTTTCTGATTTGGTTGCAGTTTAAAAATCAGGCAGACAGCAGCAGTGATGTGCAGCATCAACAGCAAGTCGAGCAAAAAGTATTACATTTAGAAGAGCATCTAAAAAAGACGTTGGAGATTATGCAAGATTTGGCCAAAAAGATGCAGGTTCAGCAAGATGCGCTCGATAAAACTGTGCAAAAAACTGCACAGCTTGAAATGCAAAATGCTGAGTTGGTCAGTTTATTGGCAAAGGCGGTCAAATCAAATCAGGACTTTTAAATGACGGCTTTGAAAGATGTGGTGTATTCATATTTTTTACCGCATATTTCAGAAAAAGTCAGGTGCATGAGCAAAAGTATCATGCTAAACTAGGAGAAATCGGGTGTGCTCCCGATTTTTTTATGCGGATTCGTTCCGCGCAAACAAGAATTTAGGTTTACAACATGCCCATTTCAGAGACATGGTTATTACCTGATGGTGTAGCTGATGTATTACCAGAACAAGCGCAAGTGATTGAAAGCTTGCGTCGTAAGTCACTGGATTTCCTCGCATCTCGAGGTTATCAGTTGGTGTACACGCCATTCATAGAATACATTGAATCTCTATCTTCTCTTTCAGAATCGAATCAAGATTTAGACCTTGCCACATTTAAAGTCATCGACCAGCTTTCAGGTCGTTTGCTGGGTGTGCGTGCCGATATGACACCCCAAGTGGCGCGTATTGATGCGCATGTACATCCTGTAGATGGCATTGCACGTTACTGCTATGCAGGTACGGTTTTACATACCAAACCACAAGGTTTTAATACCACACGTGCACCATTGCAATTGGGTGCAGAGTTATTTGGTTCAGACAGCATTGATGCCGATGTAGAAATGGTTGATCTGATGCTCAGCTTGCTAAAAGAAGCAGGTCTGGCAGAAGGTGTGCATTTAGACTTGGGTCATGTCGGTTTGTTCCGTAGCTTGGTTAAACAAGCAGAATTAAGCAAAGCCACTGAACGTCAATTGTCAGATCTATATCAGCGTAAAGCATTACCAGAACTGGCAGAATTTACCCAAGATTTAAACTTCGGTTCAGATTTTTATGCTTTAGGTCGCTATGCCAGTGATTTAACTGCTTTGCAGGCTCATTTAAGTGCTGAAGTATTGGCAAATGCCGAATTTAAGCAAGCGTTTGAAGCTGTTAAAGCAACACAAGCTGAAATTCAGGCGCGTTGGCCAAACTTGCATATTGGTATTGATGTGGTTGAGCTGCGTTCTTATCACTATCACACAGGTTTAATGTATGCAGTGTATGCGCCAAATCGTGCTGCACCATTGGCACAAGGCGGTCGTTATGATGGCATTGGTCAGCATTTCGGACGTGCGCGCCCTGCAACAGGTTTCTCTTGTGACTTGTTTGTATTAAGTGCAGGTCGTTTTGAATCATCGTCTGTTGTTGTTGCGCCTAAAGGCTCACAACCTGATTTAATCGCGGCTATCCAAAACACACGTGCGCAAGGCTTTAGTGTAATTCAATTGTTGGGTAATGATGATTTAAACTCGGTTCCATACGCAACGCACCAATTGGTTCTTGCAAATGGTGAGTGGACAGTCGAAAAAATTTAATCGCCAAGGCATGTTTCATGTTACAGGTCTTGGTTTTCAATTTTAACAGCATGATGTAATGAGGCTATTATGGGCAAGAATGTTGTGGTACTTGGTACCCAATGGGGCGACGAAGGTAAAGGTAAGATCGTCGACCTGCTCACAGATCAGGCGGCGGCAGTCGTTCGTTATCAAGGCGGACACAACGCAGGCCATACTCTCGTGGTTGGTGGTAAGAAAACTGTATTACACCTCATTCCATCAGGTATTTTACGTGAAAACGTACTGTGCTTAATTGGTAATGGTGTAGTACTTTCTCCTGAAGCACTCATTAAAGAAATGGGTATTTTGGAACAAGAAGGCGTGCCAGTGAAAGAGCGTTTACGTATTTCACCAAACTGTCCGCTTATTTTGCCGAACCACATTGCACTTGACCAAGCACGTGAGAAAAAACGTGGTAATGCCAAAATTGGTACAACAGGTCGTGGTATTGGCCCAGCTTATGAAGACAAGGTTGCACGTCGTGCGATTCGTGTTGCTGACTTGGTTCGTGGCGGTGAAGCACTACGCGCTCAATTGACTGAATTATTGGACTATCACAACTTCCAATTGACACAATACTACGGTGTTGAAGCAGTTCAGTTAGATGAAGTTTTAGCGCTATGTGACCAATGGCGTGAAGTGATTGCACCATTAGTGGTTGATGTAACGACTGAAATTCATAATTACCGTAAAAACGGTGACAACATTATGTTTGAAGGTGCGCAAGGTTCATTACTTGATGTTGACCACGGTACTTATCCGTATGTGACTTCATCGAATACAACTGCGGGCGGTGTAAGCTCTGGTTCAGGCTTAGGTCCATTACATTTAGACTACGTTTTAGGGATTACCAAAGCTTATACCACACGTGTAGGTGCAGGCCCATTCCCAACTGAATTGGTGTATGACGCAGCAAATGACGTAGGTGATGCGATTGGTAAACACTTAGGTACTGTAGGTCACGAGTTCGGTGCTTCTACAGGCCGTCAACGTCGTTGTGGTTGGTTTGATGCCGAAATTTTACGTCGTTCAGTCGATGTAAACTCACTTTCTGGTATCTGCTTGACCAAGTTAGACGTATTGGACGGTTTAGAAGAAATTAAAATCTGCGTAGGTTATGAAAATACCGATTCAGGTTGCGTAGGTTCTTCTGATGCGCTTGCATACGAAAACTTAAAGCCAATTTACGAAACAATGCCGGGTTGGTCTGAGTCGACTGTGGGTGCGACCAGTGTAGAACAATTGCCTGAAAATGCAGTGAACTACATCAAACGTCTTGAGCAGTTAATTGAATGTCCAATCGACATTATTTCTACAGGTCCAGACCGCGCAGAAACTATCGTATTACGTCATCCATTTGATGCTTAAGTCGTTGTGCTTTAGCATAGCATTTAAGCTCTGATGATGTATTCAGCCCTGTCTAAATGATGGGGCTTTTTATTGCTGTTGTTTCAGTTTCAATAGCGACTCATTTTTGGAAACATTATAGATGATGCTGAGTGAGTTGTTTTTTCAAGACTAAAGTTGCAGATGACTGGCGCTGTGCAGAGCAGGGTGGCTTGTTACAATGGCTTTAGAAAATTAAATTTAATTAAGGTTATGCAGGATGCATAAAAATATTACCAGTACGATTTTTTATTCTTTATTGTTTGCGATGGGCGGCGCACCGACCATTGCCATGATGCTGATTTTATCGCAAAAGCATGATCCGAATATTATGTATCAGGCATTTATTGGTTTAAGCGTTATTTTTGCCTGTATTTTGGTGCCACTGATTCTGATTCAAAATGCTTACCTACTCTACAAACGCAAAAATCCAGAAATGGAAGAAAAAGTAGAAGTAGTGTCTAAAATTTACTTGGGTTTAAATGTTTTCTGTTTAGTATTTTGGTTGTGTTATCAATTTCTTTACTAGGGTAGTGATTGATCGCTCAGACATACAATCTGTACACAGCTTAGGCGTTGTTTACATAAATGATATGTTTATGAAGTGATTATAGATTTAAAGCCTTGAATTGATTTCATATAATTGATTGTTATGAAGATAGCTCGCAAGGCGGAGATTATTATAATGAACAAAAAACTGATGTTAAGTTTATGTGCCGCAGGCGCAATCACAGTTTCAGGGTGTACGACTGTTGCAGACATGGCGGGTGCAGATACTGCGACCTTAAATGCAACTGCTACCAAAAGCTATAATGAAATGGTGCAAGACGCACGCAATAAAAATCAGTTAGACACAAGCTCCACCACGTATAAACGTATCAATACTGTGTTTCAGCGTTTGATCCCACATGCCAATCAAATGAACCAAACAGGTCAGCCTTTCCAGTGGCAATTGGCGGTACTTAAGTCTGATCAAGTCAATGCTTTTGTCGCACCTGGTGGTAAAGTGGTGTTCTACACTGGTATTGTGAATAAACTGAATTTAACTGATGCTGAAATTGCCGCAATTATGGGGCATGAAATGGTGCATGCTTTAGAAGAACACGCGAAAAGTAAAATTGGTGCACAGGCTTTAACCAATATTGCCTTGAACGTAGGTTTAAGTGCGGCAGGCAATAACGTTGGTCAATTGGGTGCAGCAGCAGCGCAATTGGGTACCCAAATTGGGATTGGCTTGCCATATTCACGTAATTTGGAAAGTCGTGCCGATCAGGGTGGTTTAATGCTGATGGCGCGTGCAGGTTATAACCCACAAGCTGCAATTACCCTTTGGGAAAAAATGAACAAGCTTGAAGGTGGCGGCGGTGCGTCCTTCTTATCGACTCACCCATCGAACAGTCAGCGTATTGAAGCAATGCGTAAAAACTTGCCAGCAGCACAAGCGCTATATAACCAAAGTCGTCGTTAAGATGACCTCAGCCAGTTCAACTGGTTAAGATAAAACACAAAAAAGATGCGCATGGTTTTATGCGCATCTTTTTTTATGAAGACTTTTTGACTTTAAACAGCATAAAAATGATGAGTTATTGCTGAGTTCATATTTTTAATTTCATTTTAAAGCAGTGCTTAAAATAAAATTAAGGCGCTGGATTGGGTTGTTGACGATGAATGGCTTCAATGCCTTGTAAAATTTCATCTGATAAGGTGATGTCAAAGGCATCAATATTTTCTTTGAGTTGCGCCATATTCGTCGCGCCAATAATGGTACTTGTCACAAAAAATTGCTGCTTGATAAATGCCAGCGCCAGTTGCGTCAAACTCAAGCCGTGTTGTTCTGCAAGTTGGGCGTATTGCTCGGTTGCCCATTCGCTTTGTGGATTACTGTAACGGCTAAAACGTGAATATAGCGTGACACGTGCATTGGCAGGGCGTGCGCCATGACGGAATTTACCAGTTAAATAACCAAAAGCCAAAGGTGAGTAGGCGAGTAGTCCAACACCTTCATAATGGGCGATTTCAGACATGCCAATTTCATAAGTACGATTCAGTAGGTTATATGGATTTTGTACGCTGACAAATTTACTTAATCCTAATTGTTCTGCCAAGTGTAAAAACTTCATGGTGCCCCAAGGGGTTTCATTCGACAGACCTATATAGCGAATCCGTCCTTTTTGAATTTCTTGTTGCAACGCGGTTAAGGTTTCAGCAAGGTCGGTTACTTCTTGCGTATTTTGTGCTTCTTGGTTGCCATAACCAAGTTTGCCAAAAAAGTTGGTTGGGCGTTGTGGCCAGTGCAGTTGGTATAAGTCGATATAGTCGGTTTGCAGGCGTTTTAAATTGCCATCCAGTGCAGAATGAATATCCTCTGCGTTAAAGCGGGTTTTGCCGTCTCGAATATGACTGCCGCCTTGCGAAGGGCCTGCAATTTTAGAGGCTAAAAATAATTTGTCACGTCCGCCACGTTGCTGTAACCAATTGCCAATGATGGTTTCGGTTGCACCTTGAGTTTCTACTTTTGGTGGTACGGGATACATTTCTGCGGTATCCCAAAAAAATAAGCCTCGTTCTAGCGCATAATCGAGTTGTTGAAAGGCTTCTTGCTGGGTATTTTGTTCACCAAATGTCATGGTGCCTAAACAGATTTCTGGAACTAGAATGCCTGTTTTTGCCAATGGTTTAAATTGCATATTGTCTCTCGCTCAAGATTATATGTATATATTGATGTTACAAGAGCTGAAACCATTTTGCGCCACTTGTGGCTGCGAAAATTGCTACTTCATTGTAGTGACAGCAATAATGGTATTTTGATAATTGAAAATGGTAAAAAGTTAACAGCTGGTAATAAAAAAGCAAATCCGAAGATTTGCTTTTTTAATGAGCATATAGATGGTTTACTCGTCATCAAAGTTGCCATCAGTGGATTCATTTTGCTCCAAAGAAGCATCAAAAATCAGAATGGCTTTACCATCAGTTTCAATCATGCCTTGTTCTTCAAGTGTTTTTAGAACACGCCCGACCATTTCACGTGAACAGCCGACAATACGACCAATTTCTTGGCGTGTAATACGAATTTGACGACCGTTTGGCAAAATCATGGCTTCTGGTTGCGCAGAAAGATCAATCAAGCAACGTGCAATACGACCAGACACATCTATAAAGGCAAGGTCAGTTACCTTACGTGTAGTATTTTTTAAACGACGTACCAGCTGTGCAAAAACGGCATAGCTTAAGTCAGGATATTGTTTGCTGAGTTCGTGGAAGTTTTCATAAGTAATTTCTGCAATTTCACAGACATCACGAGTACGAACTTCTGCAGTACGTTGTGGATTCGATTCAAACAGACCCATTTCCCCAAAAAAGTCGCCTGGATTCAAATATGCCACAACAATTTCGCGATCATCATCTTCGCGAAGAATAATTGATACTGAACCTTTTAAAATCAAATATAACGATTTAGATTCAGTCCCCGCATCAACAATAGTTGTCCGTTTTGGATAACGGTTGATGTATGCACGTTTTAATAATGCTTTGACTGAGTCAGGCAGTTGTCCAGGGGACAATGCATCAGTGCTCAGCTGTGAAAAGTTTGAAGTCATGCTAACGGTTCCGAAAATGGATAAATAATAGATCGCACAAGACCTAGTCTGAACTTGTCACACAGTAGAGATGAAATTCCTTATCAACTCAAGTTATGTTAGTGTACAAATACCCGTGTCAATTTATAGTTTTTTTTAGGTAGTTGCAATGCAAACAAGTGTTCAGTGGTTAGAGAACGTTGCTTTTGAAGCCAAATCAGAAAGTGGTCATTCTGTAGTGATGGATGGATCCGCAGAATATGGTGGTGAAAACCGTGGTCCACGTCCTATGGAGTTAATCTTAATGGGACTTGGTGGTTGTGCTTCATTCGATATTGTGACTATTTTAAAAAAATCACGCCAAGAAGTGACGCATGTTGAATGTCAGTTAACAGCAGAACGTGCCGATAGCATCCCTGCAGTGTTCACCAAAATTCATTTGCATTTTGTGGTCAAAGGCAAGGCTGTTAAGGAAAAGCAGGTCGCGAAGGCGGTTGAACTTTCAGCAGAAAAATACTGTTCTGCCAGTAAAATGCTATCTGATGGTGGTGTTGAAATTAGCCATGATTTTGAAATTATTGAACAAGATTAAGCGTTGACTGATAGGTCATACAATGGTTGGTATATTTGCCAATCATTGTAACTAAATATTTCTATTTGCATGAATAATAATCAGAAGCCTTTAATTTGTTGATATATAAGTGTATGTCAATAATTCAACTCACTATAAAAAAATTACCAGATTAAACTTGAAATTTACTTTAATCAGTCCAATATTATAATTGAAATCTAACCGTTAATTTTAATTAAGATTTTGAAAAATATATAAAAAATTTAATTGAAATTTACGCCTGCGTTCCCATATATCCATCAAGTACACAATTTGTTGTGAGGAATAACAAGAATGCGTTTTGAAAAGTTTACCAACCGCCTACAGCAAGCTTTATCCGATGCCCAATCTCTCGCGATAGGGAAAGATCATACTGCCATTGAAGGCATTCACTTATTGGCGACTTTGCTCGAAGAAGCTTCCAATGTCAGTTTATTACAACAAGCAGGCGCAAACCTACGTGATTTGCAAAGCAAATTACAGCAAGCGATTGCTGATGCACCGACTTTGGCCAATCCAACAGGCGATATCAACTTAAGTCCAGATGCGGTTAAAGCCTTGAATTTGGCTGACAGTTTTGCCCAAAAAGCAGGTGATGAGTTCTTGTCAACTGATTGGTTGATGCTGGGTTTGACCGAAGTGGGCGCGACCAAAACACTACTGAACAGTGTAGGCGTGACCTCAGATAGTTTGCGTAGCGTGATTGACAAAATTAGAGGGGATGAAAAAGTCATGAGCAATAATCACGAAGATCAACGTGACTCACTCAATAAATATACCATCGATTTAACCGAACGTGCGTTGGCGGGCAAGCTAGACCCTGTAATTGGTCGTGATGATGAAATTCGCCGTACCGTTCAGGTGTTGTCACGCCGTACCAAAAACAACCCAGTACTCATTGGTGAACCTGGTGTGGGTAAAACTGCGATTGTTGAAGGTTTGGCGCAGCGTATTGTGAATGGTGAAGTGCCAGAAAGCTTAAAAGGTAAACGTGTTTTATCTTTAGATTTGGGCTCATTGTTGGCAGGTGCGAAATATCGCGGTGAGTTTGAAGAACGCCTAAAAGCGGTCTTAAAAGACTTGGCGAAACAAGAAGGTGAAGTCATCTTATTTATTGATGAATTACACACACTTGTGGGTGCAGGTAAAGGCGATGGTGCCATGGATGCAGGCAATATGTTGAAACCTGCATTGGCGCGTGGCGAATTGCGCTGCGTCGGTGCCACTACTTTAGATGAGTATCGTCAATATATTGAAAAAGATGCGGCTTTAGAGCGTCGTTTCCAAAAAGTATTGGTTGATGAGCCAAGTGTAGAAGACACCATTGCAATTTTACGAGGTCTGAAAGAACGCTACGAAGTGCACCACGGGGTTAAAATTTTAGATTCGGCGATTATTGCCGCCGCTAAAATGTCGCACCGTTATATCACTGACCGTCAACTTCCCGACAAGGCAATTGATTTGGTGGATGAGGCAGCGTCACGGATTAAAATGGAGCTAGATTCTAAGCCTGAAGCCTTAGATAAATTAGAGCGCCGTTTAATTCAATTAAAACTGCAACTTGAAGCCGTGAAGAAAGATGAAGATGCAGGCAGCCGTGCTGAAGTTGCACATCTGGAAAAACAAATTATTGAAGTTCAAAATGAATACAATGATTTGGAAGAAGTTTGGAAAGCGGAAAAAACCTTGGTTGAAGGCACTAAGCAAATTCAGACTCAGCTTGATCAGGCACGTATGGCATTGCAAAAAGCGCAGCGTGAAAATGACTTGGCGGAAATGTCACGTTTACAATACGGTGTGATTCCTGAGTTGGAAAAACAACTGGCACAAGATGAGTTGGTTGAAGAGAAAGAAGAACCAAAATTATTGCGTAACAAAGTTACGGACAATGAAATTGCTGAAGTCGTGAGTGCTGCAACGGGCATTCCTGTATCGAAAATGCTGCAGGGTGAACGTGAAAAATTGCTACACATGGAAGATTTCTTGCATAACCGTGTGGTGGGGCAAGATGAAGCTGTGGTGGCGGTGTCGAATGCGGTACGTCGTTCACGCGCAGGTTTGTCTGATCCTAACCGTCCAAGTGGTTCGTTCCTGTTCCTTGGCCCAACAGGGGTAGGTAAAACAGAATTGACCAAAGCGTTAGCGAACTTCTTGTTTGACAGCGATGACGCCATGATTCGGATTGATATGTCTGAATTTATGGAAAAACACTCGGTCAGCCGTTTGGTCGGTGCGCCTCCAGGCTATGTCGGTTATGAAGAAGGTGGTGTATTAACCGAAGCAGTACGTCGTAAACCGTACAGTGTGGTGCTGTTTGATGAGGTGGAAAAAGCCCATCCAGACGTATTTAACATCTTGTTGCAGGTGTTGGATGATGGACGCCTAACCGACTCGCAAGGTCGCGTGGTGGACTTTAAGAACACTGTAATTGTGATGACTTCTAACTTGGGTTCACACGAAGTACGTGAATTGGGTGACAATCCAACACGTGAAGAAGTGCGTACCGTGGTCATGGCCGCAGTTTCACAACATTTCCGCCCTGAGTTTATTAACCGTATTGATGAGTTGGTGGTGTTCCATTCACTGGAAAAAGCACAAATTCGTGGCATTGCCGATATTCAATTGGATCGTTTACGTGCGCGTTTAAGCGAACGCGACTTGAGCTTGTCGATAGACGATACTGCATTTGATCAATTGATTGAAGCAGGTTTTGACCCAGTCTACGGTGCGCGTCCATTGAAACGTGCAATTCAGCAACAAGTGGAAAACACATTGGCGCAAAAAATCCTCGCAGGTGACTTTGTTGCAGGTGATACGATTTTAATTAAAGCTGAAAATGGTCATTTGCTGTTTGAAAAAATGAAACTCAGCTAATTGGCTATGTGTAAGCAACTTTTAAGAAACCCAGCTTCGGCTGGGTTTTTTATGACTGACAATTTAGGTCACATAAGTAAAATTTTTGGTAAAAAATGACAGCTATTTTTAATATTTTGTGATGAATATTATATTTAAGTGATTTATTTGCAAAACAATTATCTTTTTTAAAGAAGATTAATTATAATTTATTGTTCAATAAGAATAGATAAATTCTGAGCAGAATCTATGTCAAAAATAGTATGGGGTGGAATGGGGGTTGCAGTGTTGGTAGGAGCTGTCACTGCAGGAAATTTATATGCAGATAAGAGCCTGCGTGAGCATTATCAACAAAATTTAAATCCTGTACCCAATGTGAGCGTCCAATATACGGACTACGACATGGGGACTTTAACAGGTACTGCCAAATGGAAAATGACCATTATTGCAGACCCATGTAATGCTAAAGAAAAACTGGTGTTTCACGGACAAGATCAAATTCAGCGGACATGGAAAGGTTACCAAATTGATTCTAAAATGAATCTGGAACAAGGGCAGGGACAATTTTCCGAGTTCTTTCAGCAGCCTCTAAATGTGACAACGCAAGTGAATTGGTTGGGTGTATCGACCACGAAATTGAGCATACCTGCTATAGAGAAAAAAGAAGCAGGACTTGAAGCTAAATTTTCTCCTATGCAGATTGAGTTTCAGGCGAAACAAAGTCAGGGGCAGCAGAAAATTGTAAATATGAGTTTTGATGTGCCTCAATTGACGGTGCTGGATCAATTTGGACATCTTCAAGTAAAAGGCATGCAGTTTAAAACCAATCAGGCTTTGAATGTGCAGTCTTTAGAGCCGGGCTATTTCCAATTCAGTATTGCAGAAATGCAGCGTCAAGACCCAAAAGCAGTGGGTTCAGGCAAAATGAAAGACTTCAGTTGGCGTATGGATACTCAACTGCATGAGCGCACGGTAGATATTCAATCGAAATTTAAAATTGCCGAGTTAGGTTTAAATAATGTGCCTGCCATGCAAGACCTGCAAGTGAATTGGGATGTTAAAAACTTGCAGCGCAGTAAAATGCAGACGTTTCTTGATATTGTGCAAAAACAAAACAACTCATGCCTAGAAGCGGAAAACTTTGAGAAAGAAGTTCAACAAGCCTTGTTGGCTGTGATTAATGAGGGCTTTCAGTTCGAATCCAAGAAGAATCAGTTGAAATTAGGCACGGGCAGTATTCGGGCAGATTTGGTTGGTAAAGTGATGCCAGGGCATCAAACCACTGTAGAAGGCTTAGCGAAAATGTTCCCAAGTTTATTGGAAATGCAAACCGATGTGAGTTTTAACAAGCAAGTGGTCAAAACCATTATGAATAATTATATGAATGCTGCAGGTAAAAGCATGTCTGATCAAGAGTTGGAACAGATACTCAGTGCGATGCAAAGCAATCAGCAAATTCAACGTGATGGTGATGAATTTAAACTGTCGATGCATTATCAATATGGTGAAAAGAAGTTTTTAACTGGTCAATAATCTAGATACTGATCTACGATAAAACAAAGCCTGTTCAAATGAACAGGCTTTGTTGTATTGCCATATCGTTTATTTAAACAGGCGGGTGCTGAATTTTCCAAGCACGGTGGATTTTGGTGTTGCGTTTGAAATCTTGCCCAATGGTTTCATGGCTAATTTCCTGCACATCAAACATGGCTTCAATTTCTTCATCCATTTCAAAACCACGGTAGTTGTTGGAGAAGTACAGCGTTCCGCCTGTGGTTAAGCGGTTCATGGCACGCTTAATTAAAGAAACGTGGTCGCGTTGTACGTCAAATGTTCCGTAGAACTTTTTAGAGTTTGAGAAAGTTGGTGGGTCAATAAAGATCAGATCATATTGTTCATGACCTTCTTTGAGCCATTCAAAACAATCACTGGCAAAGAATTGATGTTGTTCATCGGCATGGTCTACCGTTAAACCATTCAATACAAAGTTTTCTTTAGACCAATTCAAATAAGTATTGGATAAATCGACGCTGGTGGTACTTGCTGCACCGCCAAGCGCGGCATGTAAACTTGCAGTTGAGGTATAACTGTATAAATTTAGGAAGTGCTTGCCACGTGCTTCTTTGGCAATACGTAAACGCATTTGACGATGGTCAAGGAACAAGCCTGTATCTAGGTAGTCGGTGAGGTTAACCAAAATTTTAGCCTGACCTTCTTGCACAATAAAACGCTTCGAGGCGGTACTTTGTTTGGTGTACTGGTTTTTACCTTCCTGACGGGCACGGGTTTTAATAAATACCGCATCGCGCCCTAAACCTGTGACAGCGCGAATGGCTTGTAAGGCAAGGTTAAAACGCTTTTTGGCTTTTTCAGGATCAATTTTTTTCGGCGGCGCATATTCCTGCACGTGCAAACGGTCGCCGTATAAATCGACTGCGACATTAAAGTCAGGTAAGTCTGCATCGTATAAACGCAGGCAATGCACATTTTCTTTCACCGCCCATTTTTTCAGGCTCTGCATGTTTTTTTGCAAACGGTTGGTGAAATCTTCTGCGCCTTCAATGGGTTCAAACTGTTGCGGTTGCCAATCTGCTAAGAATGGGCGTGCGAATGTTGCAGGTTTGATCGTACCAAAACGGACATAAATTGGCAGTTTACCGTTCATCAAACGTAAAATTTGCGGGTCATTGAAAGCCAACACATCGGCTTGTTCAACTTGGGCTGCAATGACGGCTGCTTTTTGATTTGGGAAATGCTTTTGCAAGAGGGCAGACAGACCCAAATATAAGGCACGGTTCGAGGCTTTATCGCCCAAACGCTCACCATAAGGTGGGTTGGTTACAATAAAGGCCTTTTTACCTTCGGCTTGAAAGTCGGGCCAGTCAGCCAAAGTACGTTCTTCAATTTGAATCTGATCGAGCAGACTTTCAAAACCTGCTGCAATAATATTTTGCTTGGTGGCTTTGACTGCTTCCCAGTCGGCATCGAAAGCATAAAATTTTGGCAATGGTTGTTGTAATGCAGTTTGATGGCGTTCAGCCGCTTCTGCTTTAATGCTCATCCATAATTCATGGTCGTGACCTTGCCAACCGTTAAAACCGAAACGACGTACCAAACCCGGTGCACGGTCAGTCAGCATCATCAATGCTTCAATAATAAACGTACCCGAACCACACATTGGGTCTAAAATAATGTCGGGTTGGATTTGTTGTAATTGACCTTTTTGCAGAATCGCTGCGGCAAGGTTTTCTTTAATTGGGGCATCGGTCATAAAACGACGATAGCCGCGTTTATGCAGTGAATCGCCAGATAAATCTAGGCAGTATGTATGTTCTTTTTTACCTGCCAACACGTATAAGGTAATTTCAGGCTGTTTGATGTCAATGCTTGGACGTTTGCCCACTGCATCCATAAATGAATCGACCACGCCATCTTTAACGCGCAAGGTCGCAAATTGGCTGTTCACTTTAATGTCACGCTCTATATGCAAACGCACTGCAAAAGTACTTTGTGGCGCAAAAATCAGTGACCAGTCAAAGCTCAGCGCACCTTCATAAAGCTCTTCGGCTACATCGCGCGCGTCGTGACTAAATTCAATTTCGTGTGTGTGAATTGGTGTAAGGACACGTGAGGCTAAACGTGACCACATGCAGACACGATAGGCATTTTCGAGTGTGCCTTTGAAAATTAAACGACCCGGTAAACGTTCGATATTTTGAATACCTAAACCTTGCATTTCTTCTTGCAATAAGGTTTCAAGTCCATCTGCACAGGTGACCCAATATGTAGAAAGACGGGGTTTCGAATTCATGAAAATTTCCAAAAGCAATTCAGCAATCGGCTATTTTACCGTATTTTGTGCTAGAAAACTTAGTGATTTAGCGTGAATCGTGCAGAATTTTAAAGGTCTAGGTTTGAAGAGCTTCAGGGCATTTTTTACTGTTTTTTTCTAAAAAGGCAATGAGGATGTAATGACATCTCTAAAAAATTTTGAGTGATTGTATTGCGGAAAATAAAAACCTGAATATTCACATGATTGGTATGTATTTTGCTCATACATTGTTGTGATGGTGAACATTTTGCAGATGAGCATCAAACACTGCAAAACAACAATGAAGCGATAAGGGGAATATTTAAATGACCACGGCTACTTTAAACACGGCACAGGCTTTAACAGCAAATAACGAGATTTTTTCAGTTGCCACTTTAATTTATACGCGATTAAGACGGGTCAGTGGACGTGTGATTGATGTCATGTATCTGGTTGAAAATTCAGACTATGCACGTGCTGTGCTGCAATTGGCGCTCGCTACACACGATGAGGAATTGTGCCGTTATGCGCTGCGCTTAAACAGTATATTGGCTAACTTAATGGATGCTGATGCAGAAATAACGTCGCCACAGACTGAAGCGCAGCAATTAGATGCAGTAGAAAATATAGAAAATATAGATGACTTGACTGAACCTACAGCTGAAGAAATTTATCGGGCGCAGGTGTCCCATCATTATATAGGGGCATTGCGTTAAACGGTGAATTGTACAGACTATGCCTACATAGCCTGAAGGTTGCGTAGGCAGTTGTAGGCGAAGATTGACCCACCAGATGTTCATCAAGCTCATATCAAGATGATTGGCTAGCAGAGCAGTTAAATATAAATGCCATCCTTTCACATCGCTTTGTAGAGTATTAAGCATGAAAGAAAGTGTAGATGAGTCTGCATGACTTAATTTTTAAAATCATAAGTTTCTTTTGACTAAATCATGCCAAGTTACACTGCTTTGCCAAATCAATTTCTGTATAATGCGTTAACTTAACGTATAAGGAATCTCTCATGCATTTGGCGGCATTGCATACTCCGAGCCAGATTCAATTGAATAAAGATGGGCATTTAAAACACTTTTTAACCATCGAAGGTCTTTCCAAAGAAACCCTCACCCAAATTCTGGACACAGCACAGTCCTTTTTCAATGAACAAAACCAACTGATCACCAATAATTTGCTCGAAGGGCGCACGGTGATGAATTTGTTCTTCGAAAACTCTACTCGTACCCGCACCACATTTGAAGCCGCAGCCAAGCGTCTTTCTGCCAATGTACTCAATATTGATATTGCCCGTTCAAGTACCTCTAAAGGTGAAACTTTGCGTGACACTTTGTGGAACTTAGAGGCGATGGCTGCTGACATTTTTGTGGTGCGTCATTCATCTTCAGGTGCAGCACATTTTATTGCTAAAACGGTTTGCCCAAAGGTTGCCATTATTAATGCGGGTGATGGCCGTCATGCACATCCAACGCAAGCGATGTTGGATATGCTGACCATTCGCCGTGAAACCCAACGACCTTATGAAGAATTAAGTGTTGCGATTATTGGTGATATCAAACATTCACGCGTGGCGCGTTCCGATGTGGCTGCCTTGCAAACACTGGGCTGTAAAGACATTCGCGTGATTGCACCGAACACCTTGTTGCCCTACGGTTTTGATGAATATGGCGCAGGCGTGCGTTTATTTAACAAAATGGAAGAAGGCATTAAAGATTGCGACGTGATTATCACCCTGCGTATTCAAAATGAACGTATTGATTCGCCAGCACTTGCCTCACAAGCCGAATTCTACAAAATGTACGGTTTAAACAAAGAGCGTTTGGCGCTTGCAAAACCAAACTGTATTGTGATGCATCCTGGTCCAATGAACCGTGGTGTCGAAATTGATTCAAGCATTGCCGATGGGCCTCAATCGGTGATTTTAAATCAAGTAACCAACGGTATTGCGGTACGTATGGCGGTATTGGCCTTGGCGATGCAAGGTCAATTGCAAGAACAAGGTTTGATTGACGCGATTGCGGTATAAGGAAAAAGTCATGGCGATTGTAAAAATTGAAAATGTACGTGTGCTTGACCCAATCCAGCAAATTGACCGCGTACAAACGGTATATCTTGAAAATGGCAAGTTGGTTGCAGAAAGTGCAGATATTAGCGAAAGTATAGATGCCCAAGGTCAATGGCTCATGCCAACTATGGTCGATTTATGCGCACGTTTACGTGAACCTGGTCAGCAACAACATGGCACGCTCAAATCTGAAGGCAAGGCCGCACGTGAAAACGGAATTCTGCACTTATTTACGCCACCCGATTCTAAACCAATCGTGCAAGACAACGGTGCACTCATTCATGGTTTGGTCGAAAAAGCCATGTTGGATGGTGGCATTTATTTAGAAGTGATTGGTGCACAAACTCAAGGTTTAAACGGCAAGCAGCCTGCCAATATGGCGGGACTGAAAAAAGGCGGCTGTAGTGCAGTGTCCAATGCCAATGCACCTTTTGAAGATGATGATGTCGTGATTCGCACACTGGAATATGCTGCAGGTTTGGACATGACCGTGGTGTTCTATGCCGAAGAACCGCAAATTGCTAAAGATGGCTGTGTGCATGAAGGTTTTATTGCATCGCGTCAGGGCTTGCCTATGATTCCAACTTTGGCAGAAACCGTAGCGATTGCCAAATATTTGCTGATGATTGAAGCCACAGGTGTACGTGCGCATTTTGGCTTATTGTCTTGTGGTGCATCAGTTGAATTGATTCAACAAGCTAAAGCCAAAGGTTTACCTGTCACTTGTGATATTGCGATGCATCAACTGCATTTAACCGATCAAATTATTGATGGTTTTAACTCGTTAGCGCATGTACGTCCGCCACTGCGCTCAGAGCAAGACAAAGCATTACTGCGTCAAGGTGTAAAAGATGGTGTGATTGATGCGATTTGTACTCATCATGAGCCGTTAAATAGCTCTGCAAAAATGGCACCATTTGCAGATACTTTGTCAGGTTTTACTGCATTTGATACTTATATTCCATTTGGGATTCAACTGATTCAGGAAGGTCTGTTCAGTCCATTGGAATGGGTAGAAAAAGTGACACTTGCACCTGCGCGTGTGGCAAAAATGCAAAGTCGTTGGGAACAGGAAGCGGGTTGGGTCTTGGTTGATCCAGAAGTGGAATGGACACTGAACAAAGAAACGATTGTGTCACAAGGCAAAAATACGCCTTTGATTAATCAAGTTGTAAAAGGCAAAGCAGTACGCGTCTTTACTGCTTAATATGCTCTGATTGATATTTTATTTTCAAGTTTAAATAAGAGTCAGCTTCGGCTGGCTTTTTTATTGAATTTTAACAATCCCCAAATAGAAAATCGAAGAAGAGACTCTACATTCCGTTGACTCAAATTTCACAACAAAATCAAAACACCACAATTTATTACATTTGTTTAAATTTTAAGCATATACACTAAAAAACAACTTGAAAACAAAGACAAAAAAGAGGGCATATATATGCAAACAGATTTTATAGACTTGCTCAAACAAAGTGTGTCATCCATTGTATTGGAAGGGGAAACCCAGCATTTGCTTGAAAAAAATCAGGCATTAAATAGTTTTTATCCCATTTTATTGTCTATTTTAAATTCACGACCTGAACTGATTGATAATCTGCTGCGACAACTGAATCCACGTGTGGGCGATGTATTTGGTTCAAATCTATCTTTAAAACAGCAGTTTTTAGATTTGGTCAGCGGCACAGCACCGCAAACCGAAATTGAAAACACCCTGAATCGTTCAATTGCACCAAGTTTAAACTTTTTGGAAAATCAGGCAGGTTCATCTGACCGAGTTGCAATTCAGCATTTACTGCAAAACAATTTAGATTCAATTCAGGCGGCTTTACCGCAGTGGGCAACAGCATTATTGGCTGCTTTGGGGGTAAATAATGCTGCGGGCCAAACCGTACATCAAGCACCTGAAGTCATTGTGACTGAGCCAGTAGAAGAACGCCGTTCGTGGTTATTGCCAATTTTAGCTTTAATTATTTTAATTGGTTTATTGGCATTTTTATTCCGTGCATGTAGTGACCGCAACCAAGCGCCTGCAACCACACAGACCCAAGTGGCAGCCAATCAGGCTGCAATGTTGCAAGTCAGTACAGGCAGTGATGGTAATTTGGTGACCTGTCAAATTTTGCTGAATAATCCAAGCTATATGGAAATTCTGCAGAATGAAGTGAAGCAAATTTTCAATCATCCAACAGGTTGTGGTGCAGAAAACTTTGCCAACTATCATTCGGAATTTATTGATCAGGACGTGATTCCAAGCGTTTTAAAAATGCTGAAAGGTGTACCGAATGTCAATTTAAACTGGGTGGGTAATCAACTGTCTATTCAAGCCGCGAACCCTGCCGATGCAGAGCGTTTAGCCAGTCAAATTCGTCCATTGGCTAAAAACATGACTGTAGTGACTCAGCAACCTGCAGAAACTACAGTAACCGATGTTAATCAGGCTGTAACCAGCAGTATTAGCAATGCCGAGCAGGCTTTGGCTGCAATTAATCCTGACAATATTCAAGCTTTGGATATTGCGACGGCACTCAATATGCAAATCATTAATTTTGATTCTGCATCGACTGAAATTCCAGCAGCCAATAAGTCTATTTTAGATCAGGCTGCGATATTGATGCAGCGCGCGCCACAAGTGCAATTAACCGTGAAAGGGCATACCGATGCCGTAGGTGATGCCAATGCCAACAAAACTTTGTCACAACAACGTGCGCAAGCAGTGGTCGATTATTTAGTATCACGTGGTGTAAATCCGGGTCAATTGCAAGCCATTGGTTTTGGTTCAGAGCAGCCGATTGCGGCAAATGCAACGCCAGAAGGTCAATTTAAAAACCGCCGTATTGAGTTTGAAGTCTTGAATGTAGATACAGGCACGGTGCGTAGTGTGGAAGATGCTGGCGTGGTAGAGCAAAAGGCGCCTCAATCTTAAAATAGGTCTATTTTCTTGTAAGCCTTCACTTTGCAAAGTGAAGGCTTTTTTATTGTGGATCAATCCCGAAGTATTGTGCAAATATCGAAATTGAAAGTGATTTTTTAAATGTTTTTTGGTTTAGTGGAATCGTTTTATAAATCAGTGATTTATTGGTTTTGTTGAGTGGAAAAGTATAGGAGTCAAAATAAACTCTCTCCCTTGTATTAAGTTTTAAAGCAGTGCATCAAAACTTGCAAAGGAGAGGGTTATTCACTCGAGATAAATTCATCAAGCTGCGACTTTTTGTAAGGCAACACCTGTGACTTTTTGAATTTCATCAAAACTGACATCGGGTGCAAGTTCAATCAACTTTACGCCTTGTGGAGTAATATCAAGCACGCCTAAGTCGGTAATGATACGATGCACCACCGCTTTACCTGTGAGTGGCAAACTGCACTGCGATACAATTTTAGGCGTACCATCTTTGGCACAATGTTCCATCAGCACTACAACTTTTTGTACGCCTGCAACCAAATCCATTGCACCGCCCATACCTTTAACTTTCTTGCCGGGAATCATCCAGTTGGCAAGATCGCCTTGTTCAGAAACTTCCATTGCCCCTAAAATAGCGATATTGACATGCCCGCCACGAATCATGGCAAAGGAATCTGCGCTAGAGAAAAAAGCCGCACCTTTACGCGCTGTCACAGTTTGTTTACCTGCATTGATCAGGTCGGCATCTACAGTTTCGGCAGTTGGGAACTCACCAATGCCAAGCAAGCCATTTTCGGACTGTAACCAGACATTGATATGTTCAGGAATATAATTGGCGACCAGTGTGGGTAAGCCAATGCCTAAATTGACATAAAAACCATCTTCTAATTCTTGTGCAGCGCGCTGCGCCATTTGATTACGCGTCCAAGCCATGTCTTAAGCCTCCGCCTTTAAAGTCATTTGTTCAATCCGTTTTTCTGGGCTTGCATTGAGGACAATGCGGTTCACATAAATACCAGCTAAGTGGATTTCGTCGGGGTCTAAATCGCCAATTTCAACGATTTGTTCAACTTCGGCAATGGTGATTTTGCCTGCCATAGCACAAACAGGATTAAAGTTTTGTGCTGTTTTACGGAAAATAAGATTACCCGCTTTATCTGCTTTGTAGGCTTTGACCAAAGCGACATCTGCGGTCAAAGATTCTTCTAAAATATAATCTTTGCCGTTAAATTCACGGACTTCTTTGCCTTCTGCAATGACAGTGCCTACACCTGTTGGGGTGAAAAATGCAGGAATACCCGCACCGCCTGCGCGTAATTTTTCTGCCAGTGTGCCTTGCGGGGTAAGTTCAACTTCCAGTTCACCGCTTAAAAACTGGCGTTCAAATTCTTTATTTTCGCCGACATAAGATGAAATCATTTTTTTAATTTGTTTGGTTTCAAGCAATAAGCCTAAACCAAAACCATCGACCCCTGCGTTGTTGGAAATACAAGTCAGCTGTTTCACACCTGTATCTTTTAACGCAGCAATCAAGGCTTCAGGAATACCGCATAAACCAAAACCACCCACCGCCAAGGTATGCCCATCTTGAACCACGCCATTTAATGCAGCTTGTGCGCTGTCATATACTTTATTGGACATTTGTCACCTCTTTATTCTCTGCACGGCATTCACTTGCCATGTTGTGTTGTTGCCATCCTTATTGCTTATGTTCCAATGCTATTGAGGATGAAATAGGTTTTAAGCACAAACCTTTTGCCAGTAGGCATTGGCATAGTGAGATGGATTATTGCGCTGTAAGACATTGCTGATGTTACGACTAGCTGTCATCAGCGGTTCTAACCGCACACCTGTTTCAAAACCCATCTTGGACAGTAAATAGTACAAGTCTTCGGTAGACACATTGCCCGATGCACCTTTGGCATACGGACAGCCACCCAAACCAGCAATAGATGAATCAAATACACGAATGCCTTGCAAGAGCGACTGATAAATATTGGCAATCGCCATGCCGTAAGTATTGTGAAAATGACCTGCTAAAACTTTGGCATCGACCTCTGCCAAACATGCATCCCAGACTTTTTGCACACGGTCAGGGGTTGCTGTACCAATGGTTTCACCCAAAGACACTTCATAGCAGCCCATGTCCAATAATTGCTGTGTGACTTTTGCGACTTGTTTCGGGTCAATTGCGCCTTCATAAGGACAGTCCACCATACAAGATACATAACCACGCACGCGAATGTTGTGCGCTTTGGCTTGACGCATGACATCGCTAAATTTTTCCAAACTTTCTTCAATTGAACAGTTGATATTTTTTCGGGTAAAGCTTTCAGAAGCGGCGGTAAACACGGCAACTTCTTTGCAACCCACCGCCAAAGCCGACTCAAAACCTTTTGAGTTTGGGGTCAGTAAACTGAATTGAATGTTTGGGTTTTGTGGCAGGCTGGCAAACAGCACATCGCTGTCTGCCATTTGCGGTACCCATTTGGCCGATACGCAAGAACCGACCTCAATGCTGCTTAAACCTGTTTGCATTAAATCCAAAATCAGGTTTTTACGGTCTGCCAAAGTGAGTGGCGTTTTCTCATTTTGCAGACCATCTCGTGGGCCAACCTCTACAATTTTGACAAATTCAGTCATGCAACTTCCTCCGTCAAGGCTTCAAATTCAACCAGTTCATCGCCTGCTTTGACCTGATCGCCCGCTTGGAAGTACGAACTTGCCACAATGCCATCGAAAGGTGCACGAATTGAATATTCAATTTTCATGGCTTCCAGTGTCATCAGTACATCATCTTTTTTCACACGGGCATTGGCTGCCACCAAAACTTGGGTGATTACACCCGGCATTGGTGCAGTCAGATTGTTGGCATTGTCTTGTTGATCATCGCTGTTAAAGTTTGCTTGTACATAGCTAAACACATGACGCTGACCGTTTTGGAACAGGGTGATGCCTTGCGCATGTTGGTTAAATGCTATTTTTTGTTGCTGACCATTGATACAAACCTGTAGACGATGTGCATCCAAAAGCTCGCCTTGAACGCTCAGCGTTTGCCCATTGTAGTGAGCCTCAAAACCAGAAGTGCATGGTTTTAACTGGATTTTGAGTGTTTGGTCATTGCACTGTAATTGCACTGTGTGGGCGCTTTGCTGATTTAAGCGCCAGAAGTGGTCTTTTTGCCAAACCGCGTTGTTTGCCGCTTTGTTGTTTTGAATACGAGAAAGTACATCAATTAACGCAGCTGCAACGACAGTTTCTGTAGCGACTTCAGGTTTTGCGTTAAGTAAAAATGCTTCCTCACGTTGAATAAGCCCTGTATCCAAATTGGCATGTTTAAAGGAATCACACAGCACCAAACGATCCAAGAATGCAATGTTGTTGCCTAAACCATCGACGTGGAACTGACCTAAAGCATGGTGCATTTGCGTTAATGCTGCTTCACGGTTTTTACCCCAAACAATCAGTTTGGCAATCATTGGGTCGTAGTAGGTGCTGATTTCATCACCTTCGACAATCCCGCTATCGACACGTACGGCATCATTTTGCTCTGGATAATGCAGATAGCTGATTTGACCAATGGCAGGAATAAAGCCTTTTTCTGGTTCTTCGGCATACACACGCGCTTCAAGGGCATGACCATGAATTTGCAATTCATGTTGCTGTTTTGGCAATGGCTCACCAAAAGCAACTCGCAATTGCCACTCAACCAAGTCTTGCCCTGTAATCATTTCTGTGACGGGGTGTTCGACCTGCAAGCGGGTATTCATTTCCATGAAATAAGCAGTACCGTCTTGCTCGACAATAAACTCTACCGTACCTGCGCCCACGTAATTTACAGCACGTGCGGCATCAATTGCGGCTTGGCGCATAGTTTCGAGTTTATCTTCTGGCATTTTTGGTGCAGGTGCTTCTTCAAGCACTTTTTGGTGGCGACGTTGTACCGAGCAATCACGTTCAAACAAATGCACGTAGTTGCCGTGAGTATCGCCAAAAACCTGTACTTCAATATGACGTGGTTGAATCACATAGCGTTCAATCAGCACATCTTCATTACCAAAGCTAGAACGTGCTTCACTTTTACATGAAGCGAGTGAGCTGAGAAAGTCTTCACTGCGTTCTACTAAACGCATGCCTTTACCCCCACCGCCTGCACTGGCTTTAATGAGCACAGGATAACCAATGCTGTCGGCTTGTTGCTTTAAAAATGCCGCATCTTGATTGCTGCCGTGGTAGCCCGGAGTTAGTGGCACACCTGCTTTTTCCATCAAGGCTTTAGAGGTTGCTTTTAGACCCATCGCCAAAATGGCTTCAACTGGCGGGCCAATAAAAACAATATTGTTGTCTTTACAGGCAAGTGCGAATTGGTCATTTTCAGATAAGAAACCATAACCCGGGTGAATCGCTTGTGCACCTGTGCTTTTGGCTGCCTGAATAATACGTTCAACTTGCAAATAACTTTGTGCCGCAGGCGATTCACCAATATAAATGGCTTCGTCTGCCAGTTTAACGTGTTGTGATTGCGCATCGGCATCTGAATACACCGCGACAGTCGCAATCCCAAGTTTTTTTGCGGTACGAATTACACGGCAGGCAATTTCACCACGGTTGGCAATTAAAATCTTTTCAAACATCGTGCGATCCTTCTTTTATTCTGCCGTGGTCTTGATCCAAGCCGGGCTTTGTTTATTTAAAAAAGCATTTAAGCCATTTTTCGCCTCAGTTCCTTGGCGAACATGTGCAATATGCTGTGCAGTTTGTTGGAGTAAATCTTCGGTCAAAACTTGATGATTAACCATCTGAATCAGTTGTTTAGAAGCATGTTGCGCTTCTGGGCCACCAAGCAATAAGGCTTGCACAATTTCATCAATTTTGCTGTCTAAGTCTTCGGCTGAAGTGACTTCATGCGCTAAACCAATTTGCTGTGCCTGTTCTGCAGAAATACGCTCTGCCGTTAAAAAGTAACGTGATGCCTGACGTGCGCCAATCGCACGAATGACGTAAGGGCTAATGGTAGATGGTGCTAAACCTAAACGTACTTCAGAGGTCGCAAACTTGGCATCGGTGCTGGCAACGCAAATATCACAGGCAGCTGCCAAACCCATACCACCACCAAAGGCAATACCATGCACACGGGCAATAGTCGGTTGTTTTAACGTCGCTAAACTTTGCAGCATTTTTGCCAGTTTTAGGGCATCGGCTTGATTTTCTGCTGTAGAAGCTTGACCTGCCTGTTTCATCCAGTTCAAATCTGCACCTGCAGAAAAGCTTTTGCCGCGTCCTGCCAAAATCACCACTCGAATATCATCACGGCTATTCAGTGCCTGAAAGCAGGCGTGTAATTCTTCAATCACCTCTGTATTGAAAGCGTTATGCAATTCCGCACGATTAATCCAAACCGTAGCCACTTGGTTGTTCTGTTCGAGCTGTAAAAACTGATAATCCATTTTGTCACCTCTTACATGCGGAACACGCCAAATTTGGTCGGTTGGATGGGTGCATTGAGGGCAGCGGCTAAACTTAATGCCAAAACTTCACGCGACTGTGCTGGATCAATCACACCATCATCCCATAAGCGTGCAGACGCATAATATGGATGACCCTGACGTTCGTATTGTTCACGAATTGGCTGTTTGAACTGATCTTCTTCTTCTGCAGACCAGCTACCACCTTTGGCTTCAATCTGATCACGCTTTAAGGTAGACAATACGCTCGATGCTTGTTCGCCACCCATCACTGAAATACGTGAGTTTGGCCATGTCCACATAAAACGTGGTGAATAAGCACGACCACACATCCCGTAGTTACCTGCACCAAAAGAACCGCCAATCACCAAAGTCAGTTTAGGCACATTGGCTGTGGCAACCGCCATCACCAGTTTGGCACCATTTTTGGCAATGCCTTCATTTTCATATTGGCGTCCAACCATGAAGCCTGTGATATTTTGAATAAATAACAGGGGAATGTTGCGTTGGGTGCATAGTTCAATAAAGTGTGCGCCTTTTTGTGCCGACTCGGAAAATAAAATACCGTTGTTGGCAATAATCCCGACAGGCATACCATATAGTTTGGCAAAACCTGTAATTAATGTGGTGCCAAAGCGCGCTTTAAATTCATCAAAACGTGAACCATCGACAATACGGGCAATCACTTCACGTACATCAAACGGTTTACGCGCGTCAGTCGGAACAATGCCATACAGTTCAGAGGCATCGAATAATGGTGCTTCTATATGCTCAGGCTGCGGGTTTGGCTTTTTATTTAAATTGGCAACGATGTTGCGGGCAATTGCCAAGGCATGTTCATCATTTTCTGCCAAATGATCGGCTACACCTGAAAGGCGAGTGTGTACATCGCCACCACCCAAGTCTTCGCTGCTAACCACTTCACCTGTTGCGGCTTTAACCAGCGGTGGGCCGCCCAAGAAAATTGTCCCCTGATTACGCACAATGATGGTTTCATCTGACATGGCAGGGACATACGCACCGCCTGCGGTACAACTTCCCATCACAACGGCAATTTGGGCAATGCCCATGCTCGACATACGCGCTTGGTTATAGAAAATGCGTCCGAAATGATCACGGTCTGGAAAGACTTCATCTTGTAGCGGCAAATATGCACCGCCAGAATCGACCAAATAAATACAAGTCAGGTGATTCTGTTCGGCAATTTCCTGTGCGCGTAAATGCTTTTTCACAGTCAGTGGATAGTACGTTCCACCTTTTACTGTGGCATCGTTGGCAATGATCATGCAGGTCACGCCATTCACTTGACCGACACCCGCCACTACACCCGCAGCAGGGACATCATCCTGATAGACCTGATAAGCGGCCAACTGACCAATTTCAATAAATGCAGTACCCGGATCGATCAGGTGGTCAATCCGTTCACGTGGCAGTAATTTGCCACGGTCTAAATGTTTTTGGCGTGCAGTTTCGCCACCACCCAAAGCAATTTTTTGGACTTTTTCTCTGAGGTCATCGACTAGGCTTTGCATCGCAGCTTGGTTGTTTTTAAACTCGTCGCTGCGAATATTAATTTTGCTCTGTAATTGATTCATGCCAACATCCTTGTCTATTCTTGTGATTTATTTTTAGGCAGTTTCGTTAAACAATTCACGGCCAATCAACATACGGCGAATTTCTGAAGTACCCGCACCAATTTCATAGAGTTTGGCATCACGCCATAAACGTCCTGCAGAGAACTCATTGATATAGCCATTACCGCCCAAGGTTTGAATGGTTTCACCTGCCATCCATGTGGCTTTTTCGGCAGCGTATAAAATGGCACTGGCTGCATCTTTACGTAAACTACGGCTGTGTTCAGCTTTGTCACATTCTGCGCCAACGGCATAGACCAGTGCTTTACATGCCAACCAAGTCGAATACATATCGGCAATTTTGCCTTGCATAAGCTGGAATTCACCCAATGCCTGACCAAACTGTTTACGCTCATGAATATAAGGAATCACGGTATCCATGCAGGCATCCATAATGCCTAGCGGCCCTGCACTTAAAACTGCACGTTCATAGTCCAGTCCACTCATTAGTACTTTTGTACCATTGCCCACACCGCCCAAGACGTTTTCTTTTGGTACTTCAACATTGTCAAAGAACAATGGATAGGTATTTGAGCCGCGCATCCCGAGTTTGTCTAAATGGCTGCCGTGGCTAAAACCTGACATGGTTTTTTCAATTAAGAAAGCAGTCATACCTTTGGCGCCTGCCTGTAAGTCAGTTTTGGCATACACCACCAAAACATCGGCATCACCGCCATTGGTAATCCACATTTTTGAGCCGTTGAGCAAGTAATGATCGCCTTTATCTTCAGCTTTCAGTTTCATGCTAACCACGTCTGAGCCTGCATTTGGTTCAGACATTGCCAAAGCGCCGACGTAATCGCCTGAAATCAGTTTTGGTAAATAGCGTTGCTTCTGTTCTTCTGTCCCATTTCGCTTAATTTGGTTCACACATAGGTTAGAATGAGCACCGTAAGACAAACCAATGGATGCTGATGCACGAGAAATTTCTTGCATGGCAATGATGTGAGCTAAATAGCCTAAGTTAGTGCCGCCGTATTCTTCACTCACGGTTAAGCCAAGTAAGCCCATATCGCCAAATTTTTTCCAAAGCTGGGCAGGGAATTCGTTATCACGATCAACCTGTTGAGCAATGGGTGCAATTTCCTTTGCACAAAAAGCAGCGATTGAATCGCGCAGGGCGATTAAGGTTTCATCTAAGCCGAAGTCTAAGCTTTGTAAAATCATGTGTTCATCCATCCTGTGGTTATATTTGTTGTTCCTAAAACAAGCATTGTTGTTGTGCTTAGGTTCTAACATACATCGAAAATTTAAAAAAGTGAACTAAAATTCACAAAATGATTTACAATTCATTTTATCTGGTTGAGAATAAGATATGAGTTATAAAAGATCATCATTGATGCAGGAACGTATGGAACAAAATCGCATGGCGATTTTAGATTCTGCTCGTGAACTTATTGCTCATGGGGGCTTTAAAGAAGCGTCTATCCAAGCCATTGCAGAACGCGCAGGCGTATCTACAGGTTTGGTGTATCGCTACTTTGAAAATAAAAGTCAGATTTTGATTGAAGTTTTATCGGATGCGATTCGTCGTGAGGTCGAAATTTTGGACCACATTGCGAAGTCAGATTTAAGTGCAAAACAAAAATTGCAAAAATCTGTCACCACTTTTGTGAAGCGTGCGATGAACAGCCCTCAATTGGCGTATTCGTTAATGTTCGAGCCTGTAGACCCAGAAATGGAACATGAGCGTTTTCGCAGTAAACAACTGATCAAACAGAGCATCAAGGAAATTTTGGCTGAAGGAAAAGTCAATGGTGAGTTTGATTTTGAAGATTTGAACACTGCTGCTTTAGGTGTGGTTGGCTCCATGACCTTTGTAGTGATTGAACCTTTAAACCCGTCTCGCAATGTGATGTTTGATCAAAATTATAAAGATTACTTTGTCAAACAAATTGCCGACTTTTGTGTAAATGCAGTGCGAAAACAGCAGGGAGGGTAGTAAAAACAACGCACAAAACAGGCAAAAAGTAATCGTCGTCATAATGGAAAACAGAATTACAAAGAATCAAGGAGATCGATTCAATGACACAAGTACGGTTAAGTTATGCCTATGGCACCAGTAATCAGCCTTTGTTAGGCATGACCATTGGTGAAAAGTTTGATCAGGCTTGCCAGCAATATGCAGATCAGGATGCTTTGGTAAGCGTGCATCAAAATGTGCGTCTGACCTATAAGCAACTACAGCAACAGGTCAATGCCTTTGCCTGTAGTTTGTTAAAACTCGGTTTTAAAAAAGGTGACCGCCTTGCCATTTGGTCTCCGAATTGTGTGGAATGGACGATCACTCAATTCGCAGCCTTTAAGGCAGGGGTGATTTTGGTGAATTTAAACCCAGCCTATAAAAGCAATGAACTGGAATTTGTGCTCAACAAAGTTTCCTGTAAAGGTTTGGTAATTGCATCGCAGTTTAAAAGTACCAACTATCAGGACATCTTAACGAAAATTGCCCCAGAGCTGTGTCAGGCAGACAATAAAGTCCTCAACGCCAAGCGTTTACCGCATTTAAAGCATGTGATTAAAATTGATGATCAAGCACATACAGGAATGCATCGTTTTCAGGATTTATTGACAGCTCCAACCACACACATGCTGAAAAAACTGCAACACATTGCTAGTGAGTTGCAGTTCGATGAAACCATTAATATTCAATTTACCTCAGGCACGACGGGCAATCCGAAAGGCACTATGCTGACCCACAACAACATTTTAAATAATGGTTACTTTGTAGGAGAAGCAATTCATTTAAGTCCACAAGACCGTGTTTGTATTTCCGTGCCGCTGTTTCACTGCTTTGGTATGGTGATGGGCAATTTAGCGTGTATCACACATGGTTCAACCATGGTCTATCCATCGGCAGTGTTTAACCCGCTCGATACCTTAAAAGCCATTCAGCAAGAAAAATGTACAGCTGCTTACGGCGTACCGACCATGTTTATTGCCATTTTAGAGCATGAACAGTTTGATGAATTTAATTTATCTAGCTTGCGCACAGGCATTATGGCAGGCAGTCCGTGTCCGCAAGAAATTATGCAACGCGTCATCGACCGTATGCACATGGCGCAAATCACCATTTGTTATGGCATGACCGAAACAGCGCCTGTGAGCGCACAAAGTTCGACTGAAGATTCGGTGGAACGTCGAGTCAGTACGGTGGGGCGTGTACATCCACATCTGGAAGTAAAAATTGTCGATGAAGAAGGCAAAGTCGTGCCGCGCGGACAGTTAGGAGAATTGTGTGTGCGTGGTTATTCAGTCATGCTGGGTTACTGGGATGAACATGACAAAACCCAAGAAGTCATTGATGTTGCACGTTGGATGCACACAGGCGACATTGCAGAAATGGATGATGAAGGCTTTGTAAAAATCAAAGGTCGCATTAAAGATGTGGTGATTCGTGGCGGTGAAAACCTGTTCCCGAAAGAAATTGAAGATTTCTTATATACTCACGATGCGGTCTGCGATGTGCAAGTAATTGGCGTGCCAGATCATCGTTATGGTGAAGAACTATGTGCCTGTATTATTTTGCATGAACACCATGAATGTACCGAAGAGGCAATTCGCCAATACTGTGCAGAACACATTTCACACAATAAAGTCCCACGTTATGTGCGCTTCTTTAGTGAATTTCCAATGACCGCTTCAGGCAAGGCACAGAAATTTAAATTACGTGAATTTATGCGTGAAGAATTAAATTTAAAGGAAATTGCTTAAGGCATTATTTCAGCTATTTACTGCTGCAAGATCGACCTTTTAATTTTGTCAGCACACACCCTTTATTTCTCACGCAGAGATAAAGGGATACTCTATACAGGAATAATCACACTAAAAATATATCGCATGCTCGGCTTAATAAAAGATGGCACAAGTTTAAGCATGATGCGTGATAATCAAGGATGAAAATAATGACCGTACGCAATGATTGGACTCGAGAAGAAATTCAGCAGTTATATGAACAACCTTTTCTGGATTTAGTCTTTGAAGCACAGCGTGTGCATCGCCAACATTTTGCTGCCAATACCGTACAAGTCAGTACCTTATTGTCGATTAAAACAGGCAAATGCCCTGAGGACTGCAAATATTGCTCGCAATCTGCGCATTATGATTCACAGCTTGAAGCTGAAAAACGTATTGCAGTTGATAAAGTCATTCAGGAAGCCAAAGAAGCATTAGCCTCAGGCTCTTCACGTTTTTGTATGGGCGCTGCTTGGCGTAATCCGCATGAACGCGATATGCCCTATGTTCTGGAAATGGTGCGTGAAGTCAAAGCTCTGGGCTTAGAAACTTGCATGACTTTAGGGATGTTAAACCAATCGCAGGCAGAACGCTTAAAAGATGCAGGCTTAGATTATTACAACCATAACCTAGACACATCGCGTGAGTATTATCCTAATGTGATTAGTACCCGCTGTTTTGATGATCGCTTAAACACTTTGGATATTGTGCGTCAAACAGGTATGAAAGTATGTAGTGGCGGTATTGTCGGTTTAGGTGAAGATACCCAAGACCGTATTGGTTTATTACATGAATTAGCGACTTTACCGTTACATCCTGAATCTGTGCCGATCAATATGTTAGTTCCGATTGAAGGTACACCATTGGCTGAAGTAGAAAAACTGGATGTGATTGAGTGGATTCGTACCATTGCAGTTGCACGTATTATCATGCCAAACAGCTATATTCGTTTATCTGCAGGGCGTGAATCATTATCTGATTCAGATCAGGCGTTGGCATTTATGGCAGGTGCGAACTCGTTATTCTCAGGTGAAAAGCTTTTGACCACACCAAACGCAGGCGAAGGCAAAGACAAACAATTGTTCCAAAAATTAGGCTTAGTGCCTGAACGTGCCAAGCCAACCGTTTCGGAATTGTCGGTAGATGCAATGGCTGTGGCTTAAGCAGATCTTGAAAAAGACTCAGATATTTAATGTCAGTAAATTAAAGAAGAATCATGTGATATGGCAAAAGATTTTCACAGTGCAACTGTGGTTGCAGGCTATGACAGTCATATTCGGAAACTCATTCCCGGATATGAATTGGTACATCAACACATCAATGCAATTTTAAGTAGTCATTTGCCCGAAACAGCACAAGTTTTAGTGGTGGGGTGTGGCACAGGCTATGAGTTGCAGTATTTACTGCAGCAACATCCACAGTGGCAATTTACGGCCATCGACCCATCTTTAAGCATGTTACAGCAGGCAGAAAAAAACATTCAGTCTGTGGCAGGGCATGAGCGAGTACGTTTTATACAGGCAGATACCCACCAATTTGCCCAACAAGCGCAGGTTGAAAATTTGCAGTTTGATGCGGCATTGGCGATTTTGGTGGCGCATTTTGTGCCAGTCGCAGAAAAAACATTATTTTTTCAAGATATTTACCAAACATTAAAACCTACAGCGATTTTATTAAGCTATGATCTGATGCAGCAGACTGAAAATATAGAACTGCGCTGGATGCAGAATTTGGCTTTGGATTGTGGTTTAACTACGACTCAAGCGGAAAAAATGCTTGCACGACTGGCCGATGATTTTCATTTAATTATGGCAGATGCGCAGGCAGCATTGCTTACTCAAGTGGGTTTTCGTCAGTGTAAAACATATTGTCAACTTATGAATTATTATGGTTTTTTTGCAGAGAAATAGTTGATAAATAACATTATTTAGTCAGTAATCTTTGTAGTAAAAGTATCCGCACAAGAAAAGTTAGATCAGGGAAAGAGAAAAAATGTCAGCATATTACACTTTACTCAAACGTGAACAACATGCCGATGGTGGCTGTACTGCGCACTATCGTTGCAACATTCATGCACAAGGCGCGTGGAATCCGCATGAACAACACATGGCACCTGCAACGGGTATTTTGTGTGCAGAACTTGAGCAATTTATGCCGCGTGATGATATGCGAATTGGTCGGGTCGGTTTAGATATTTTTGGCTTAATTGCCTTTGGTGAATTTAGTATCACCACCCGTATGATTCGACCGGGTAAAACCATTGAGCTGATTGAAGCGGAAATGTGTGCTGAAGGAAAAACCTGTATTGTGGCGCGTGCATGGAAAATGAAAACCTCAGATACACGCGCAATTGCAGGATTGGAAGATTTACCGATAGAAAACCCTGAATATTTGCCCGATTGGGATGGCATGCGTTGTTGGCCGGGCGGCTATATTCAAAGCATTGAAACCCGTGCGCATTTAGATCGTCGTGCAGGTAAGGGCATCGTTTGGTTAAGAAACCAATTGGATATGGTTGAAAATCAAAGCACATCTAGTTTTGTGCGTTTATTGGGGATGGTGGATACCGCCAATGGCGTAGTGCCACGTTTAGACCCGAATGCGGGTTGGGGTTTTCCAAATTTAGATTTGCAAATGCATTTACACCGTTTACCGCAAGGCGAATGGCTAGGCTTGGAAGTAACACAACAATATGGTGAAGATGGTATTGGCTTAACGAGTGCAGTTTTGCATGATACTCAAGGGCCATTTGGACGTAGTGAGCAGATTTTAACTTTGCGTCAATTCTAAATCTATTCGATATCAAACAAAAAACATCAGGACGAATTGCTTCGTCCTTTTTTTATTGGCATGCTGTGTGCAGATTATTTCATCTTATTTTATCTGAAAATATTATGCGAATTAGTTTGATTGGTGCAGGGCGCGTTGCACATCATTTGGCTCATGTTTTAAACGCACAGCATCAAATTGTGCAAATTTATAGCCGTAGTCTGGACAAGGCGCAGCATTTGGCTGCGCAGGTTGGCGCAGAAGCGATTGCTGAAGTAGAAAAACTTCATTCAGATCTAGATTTAGTGATTATTGCAGTGAGTGATCAGGGCATTGCACAGGTGATTCAGGAAGTTCATCGTGATTTAAATCATGTGTTGATTGTGCATACCTCAGGCAGTACTAAATTAGATGTATTGCAACAGCATCATGTACGTTCAGGGGTATTTTATCCCTTGCAAACCTTTAGTTTAGAGCGTGAAATTGATTGGTCAGAAACGCCTTTATTTATAGAAGCTGCATTTGCTGAAGATCAGCAGCTTTTAATGACTTTGGCAAATAGCCTAAGCAAAAGGGTTTATGCCTATACTTCAGCACAGCGTTTGAGTTTGCATTTGGCTGCGGTATTTGCCTGTAATTTTAGTAATTATTGTTATGACATGGCCAAGCAAGTGGTCGATGCTCAGAAAGTAGATTTCAGTCTGCTGTATCCTCTTATTTTGGAAACTGCGCATAAAGCGACCCAGAATGATCCGCGTCAAATGCAAACAGGGCCTGCTATGCGGGGTGATCACAATATTTTAAAAATGCATCAGGACTTATTGGTAGCAGGGCAGCAACATGCACTTGCCGAAGTTTATGCGCTAATGAGCCAACAGATTTTAACGCGGCATCAATCTTAGTCATTTGATGAGATAAAACGAGTTCAAATAAAAAATGCTTCCTTGTGGAAGCATTTTTTCTAGCAGAAATTAGTTAATTTTCTTGAAGATAAAATCATTAATCTTATGACCTGCTTCAATTCCGCGGCGTTCAAACTTGGTTTGTGGACGCCATTCAGGGCGAGGGTAGCTATTGCCTTTACCCGCCAAGTTTTCTAAACGTGGACGGTTGTCCAATACATCCAGCATCCATTCTGCATACGGTTCCCAGTCGGTTGCTGCATGGAACGTACCACCTAACACTAATTTTTGCTCTACCAATTCCATGCGTTCATGAGCAACAAAACGGCGTTTGAAGTGACGTTTTTTCTGCCATGGGTCTGGGAAATATAACTGCACCGTATCAATGCTATTGTCTGGCATTTCACGTAGCACTTGAATTGCATCGGCATCTAAGACACGTAAGTTGCTTAAACCTGCTGTACCTGCTTCATAAACGCACTGTGCAATCCCTGGAATATGGACTTCAATCCCGACAAAGTTACGTTCAGGATTGGCCTGCGCCATAAGTACCAAAGAACGCCCCATCCCAAAACCAATTTCTACTGTAAGCGGGCGTTCAGGGTGTTCAAAATGTTGACGTAAATCGCCAACAGGATATTCCAAAATTAAGTCGCCGTATTGTTCCAAGGCGCTACGTTGTGACGTATTCAATGGTGAAGAACGGCGCATGAACGTTACAATTTCACGATGCTCGTTGAGGTTGTCCAGCTCGACAACGTGCTGGTCTAATTGATCGTTCGACATAATTTTGGCAAATCTAATAAATTCGAATGCGGTATTTTAAGTCCTGAGCCATTGAAGTCAAATTTTTTCGCTGTTTTTCGCAGCGCCGTGCAAGATTGCGATACATCTGCATCTTTTGAGCATAAAAAATGCCGAATCATTAAGATTTAGCATTCAGGGTCTTCGTCGGTACTTTAACTTTTCTCAGTAATTACGGATTGGTACTGTATTGATCAATTAAGGTGTGACTGGCCTCATTTAATCCAATAATATGCACTTTAATTTGTTGCGCTTTAAATTTGTTCACCACGCTATTCAGCATATTTACAGAGGTAATATCCCAAATATGTGCATGCGTTAAGTCGATGGTGACATTGCTAATATCTTCTGAAAAATCAAAAAACTGATAAAACTTTTCCGAACTACTAAAGAAAATTTGCCCAGAAATCACATATTGGCGAGTATGTTCGCCCAATAAAAATGAGCCGACTTTAACTTCACTTTCCAGTTTATTCACCAAAAATAGAGCAGAAAGCAGTACGCCAACAAAAACACCCAAAGCAAGGTTGTGGGTAGCTAACACCACAATCACCACAGCTAACATAACAATATTGCTTTGTTTAGGATGCTTTTTAAAGTTACGGATGGAATCCCAGTTAAAAGTCGTGAAAGACACCATAATCATAATTGCGACCAGTGCTGCCATAGGAATATATGCCAACCAATCTTTGAGAAACACCACCAAGCACAGCAAAAATACGCCTGCAGTAAGTGTAGATAGACGTGTGCGCGCCCCAGAACTGACGTTGATAATAGATTGCCCAATCATGGCACAGCCTGCCATTCCACCCATAAAACCACTTACTATATTGGCATAGCCTTGACCACGACATTCCTGATGTCGGTCACCTTCTGTGCCTGTGGCTTCATTTACAATTGTGGTGGTCATCATGGTTTCTAATAAACCCACCGTAGCTAAAGTGATGGCATAAGGAAAAATAATTGATAAAGTTTCAAAATTGAGCGGAATCTCAGGCACTAAAAATATAGGTAAGGTATCTGGAAATTGTCCCAAATCATTTACGGTTCGCATATCTGTACCAAGCAATAATGCAACAACACTTAGCACAATAATGCAGACCAAAGGAGAGGGGATGCTTTTACCAATTTTAGGGATATACGGAAACAGATACACGACCGCTAAACCCAAACCTACAAATAAATAGCCTAAGCTATCCATTTGTGATAATTCAGGCAGTTGTGCCACAAAAATTAAAATTGCCAGCGCATTTACAAAGCCATATACCACCGACTGTGATACAAAACGCATGAGTTTAGCGACTTTGAAGTAACCTGCGATTACCTGAATAATGCCTGTGAGTACTGTCGCAGCCAGTAAATATTGCAGGCCGTGCTCTTTTACCAAGGTAATCATCAGCAATGCCATTGCCCCTGTTGCTGCAGAAATCATGGCAGTACGACCACCTAAGAAAGCAATCGTAACCGCAATACAAAATGAGGCATATAAACCGACTTGCGGGTCGACACCTGCAATTGCAGAAAAAGCAATTGATTCAGGAATCAGCGCCAAGCCAACCACTAATCCTGCCAATACATCGGTACGGATATTGGAAAACCATTCTTCTTTTTTCAGGCTAATCACAATCTAAATTTCATGAAACTTTAAAGGGCTGTATGTTAAAACATCTTTAGATAAAAAGCAGGTTAAACAGACTTGAAAAAGACTTTCATTTGCAGGATAGTCAAAGCGTAAGAACTTTTAAAACATTTATGCTTTTTTGCAATTTATAGGTTCAATCACTTGCAAGTTGATGCCAAGCGATTTACAACAGAGATAGTTATATAACAAGGATCAAATATGAAGCTTTATTATTCACCTGGTGCAAGCTCTTTGGCAGCCCATATTATTTTAAATGAAGTCAATGTCGATTTTGATATAGAACGTGTGGATTTAAAAACCCATAAAACAGAAAAGGGTGCCGATTATTATGAAATTAACCCTAAAGGTTATGTACCTGCTTTAGAAATTAACCCAGGTTTAATTTTGACGGAAAACGTAGCGCTATTGCCATTTTTAGCGCAGCAAGACCCTAAACAGGATTTAATTCCACCATCTGGTTTAGGTCGTGCTAAAGTTTTGGAATGGTTGGGTTATTTAAACTCTGAATTACATGACGCTTACGCAGTATTTTTTGGCGCGCCTTTAGATGCAGAAGCCAAAGAAAAAGCCTATGCAGAAATTGATCGCTTGTTGACTTATATTGATCAAGCGATTGCATCATCAGACCATGAATATTTGGTGGATGATAACTTTGGTCCAGCCGATGCGTATTTGTTTGTTATCACTAATTGGTCAAACTATATTGAGCATGATTTAACTCCGTATAGCCATGTGGTTGAAATCCGTAATAAAGTTGCTGCGCGTCAGTCGGTACAAATTGCTATGCGTGATGAAGGCTTGATTCCTTAATCGGCTTTTACTTGCCAGAATCAGATAATAAAAAAGACGTTGAGTTAATACTTAACGTCTTTTTATTTGAGTTGTCGGACTTGGAAAAGACCCTAATGATTATTTAAAGAAATAACCCGTTTCAGGTGAGCTGGCATTCGCCATACGCTTACGTGGCATACGTCCTGCCAAATAAGCTTCACGTCCTGCTTCTACTGCTTTACGCATCGCAGATGCCATTAGCACTGGGTTTTGTGCTGCTGCAATTGCAGTATTCATCAGCACACCATCGCAACCTAATTCCATTGCAATCGCAGCATCACTGGCAGTACCCACACCTGCATCTACCAATACAGGTACTTTGGCATTTTCTTTAATAATTGAAATGGTATGCGGGTTAAGAATACCTAAGCCCGAACCAATTAAACTACCCAACGGCATAATTGCCACGCAGCCCATACTTTCCAATTCTTGTGCCACAATCGGGTCATCTGAAGTATAGACCATGATCTCAAAACCATCGTCAATTAGCGTGCGCGCAGCTTTTAAAGTTTCGGTGATATTTGGGTAGAGGGTTTTTTCATCGCCCAAAACTTCTAGTTTGACGAGGTTGTGACCATCTAGCAATTCACGCGCCAACATGCAGGTGCGCACGGCACTGTTGGCATCAAAACAGCCTGCTGTATTTGGCAAAATGGTGTATTTTTCTGGTGGAATTACGGAAAGTAAGTTTGGCTGATCTGGATGTTGCCCAATGTTTACACGACGAATGGCAACCGTAACAATTTCTGCGCCACTGGCTTGAATCGCCAAATCTGTTTCGGTTAAATCTTTGTATTTGCCCGTACCCACCAATAAACGTGAATTAAAGGTACGTGAACCGATTTTAAAGGTATCTTGCATGGGTGCTCCGAGTTTAGCCGCCACCAACGGCATGAATAATTTCAATGCGGTCTTGATCGCAAATAGGGGTTTCGGCAAGTTTGCTTTTGGCAATAATTTTTTCGTTTTGCTCCACAGCAAAACGTTTGCCTTCTAAATCTAATGCCTGAATCAGTTGTAACAGGGTCGTGTGAGTGGTCTGTTGTGTTTCGCCATTCAGATAAATTTGCATGACCGAGAATCCATCTTCAAAATTACAAAATATAATTGAGCTTTATTTGGCATATTTCATGGCTTGCCACGCTAAGCTTAGCCAGCCTGCAATCATGAGTGCTCCACCAATTGGGGTAATCATGCCCAAGCCACGGGCTAAATCCAATGCCATGATATACAGTGAACCGCAGAAAAATAAAATACCCAGTTGAATCAGAATAAAACTGGCTTTAATAGGAAGTTGTGGAATTACTTTGGCCAATATGCCCAATGCTAAAAGTCCAAGGGCATGATAGAAAAAATAATCTGTTGCAGTTTGCCACCAAAGCAATTGCGCTTCAGTTGCACGGGCCTTTAAGCCATGTGCACCAAATGCACCGAGCATGACTGCTATAGCTAAATTCAGGGCAGAAATTGCAATCCACATACGCAAATTGACCTATTTAATTTTGCGCTTAACCTTAGCACATTTTTAGGGGCGGGAAAATCTGAGATTTGCCTGCCTGTATGTAGCTGTACCAATTAAAGACAATAAAAAAGGGCAGTTTGCCCAATTTTATTTTTCGATGTGTCTGCATCAATTTGGAGAATGTCAGTTTAGTTTGATGACATCGCCACTTTAATTTTTTCCATGGCATTTTTTTCGAGCTGACGAATACGTTCTGCCGAAACATTATATTCTGCTGCCAATTCATGCAGGGTCGATTTATCATCATCTAACCAGCGACGCTGCAAAATGTTACGTGAACGATCATCCAACTGCTCCATGGCTTCATGTAGGGCAGAAGTGCTTTGTTCTTCGTAGTCTTCGTTTTCGACCAAACGTGCAGGGTCGTAACGGTTATCTTCCAAATACAATGCAGGTGCAACATAAGTTGAACCTTCATCGTCATCATCGCCCTGTGCTTCAAAAGCTGCGTCATAAGCGGTTAAACGACCTTCCATTTCCAAGACTTGTTCTGCAGTTACATTTAAGTCATTGGCAATAGATTGTGCTTCTTCAAGCGTCAGTTTTTTGCTAGATTTTTTGAGGCTACGCAAATTAAAGAACAATTTACGCTGCGCCTTGGTGGTGGCAATTTTAACAATACGCCAGTTACGAATCACATATTCGTGAATTTCAGCTTTAATCCAGTGCACGGCAAATGACACCAAACGCACGCCCATATTCGGGTCAAAGCGTTTCACGGCTTTCATTAAGCCCAAGTTGCCTTCCTGAATTAAATCGCCCTGCGGTAAACCATAGCCCGCATAACTTCGTGCAATATGCACCACAAAACGTAAATGCGACATGACCAACATTTTGGCCGCGTCTAAATCTTGATCGTAATAATAACGCTCGGCTAACTCTTTTTCTTGTTCAGCCGTTAAAATAGGAATTTGGTTAACAGTACTAATATAAGCCCCGAGGTTTACCCCTGGTGCAGATAATGACAGGGGCATCAACTGATTGCTGCTGTCACTCATGAGATCTCCTTATAGGATTAGGTAGGTAAAATAACCGATGTCTTTATCTTAATGCCAATATTCTACTTAAATAAGTAAAATTGGTGTAGATATGTAAATCTTTATAGCAATAAGCGGCGAATATTAAGTCATTAAAACAAATGAACAATCCAACAGATACGCTTATTACGATGCTTTTGGCTTGGCAACATCAATCACATAATGAAACTCTGTTGCCGAAATCTGACTTGCTTCACAGCTATATTGATGTAACTGACAATAACGCGCCACATCTTGCTGGCTATGCGGATCAGATGACTTCAATAAAAACCGTGCAGAATCTGATTGTTTAAGGGCACGTTTTAGCATCAATAAAGGCATAGGACAAGGTTGTCCCATGGCATCAATCACTATGATAGGTTGTTCAGCATCACACAGCATTGAAGTAAAAATTCGCCTTAAAAAACAGAATGATCATACTAGCAAATTCGCTCACAAATCCCAAATAAATTTCATCTGAAGCATCCAGACTATTCATTGCGCGGCTTACTGCGCATAAGGGCAAGAGAATTGGCTTATTTTGTGAGATATTTGCAATAAAATTTATAGATCAAAATTGTGCTAAGTCACTTAACAGAAATAAAAATTTTCCATTTGTTCAAATCGTTTCAAACTGAACAAGATAAATCAAAAAAAATCTATTAATTGTCATAAACCCGTGTTAAGCTCGATGCGTATTTAGGATTTTAGATAGACAATCGTTGTTTGTCGCCCTATTACAAATGGATGTAACCGGGATTTTGTTAATAGTTATACAGAATGATTACAAGCTTAGAAATAAAAATATTTTTAAACTTTGTTTGCTCTGCTGTTTGCAACACCGGGTGGTCCTTCTTTTTAATCAATGAGGATTAACTTATGACAGCTCGTGAACAAGGCGTAGTTAAATGGTTCAACGACACTAAAGGCTTTGGCTTTATCCAACGCAATGGCGGCGACGATGTATTCGTTCACTTCCGTGCGATCCAAGGTGACGGCCACCGTTCACTTCGTGACGGCCAACGTGTTGAATTCAGCGTAGTAAAAGGCCAAAAAGGCTTCCAAGCTGAAGAAGTACAGCCACTAGACTAATCACTCGATTATTCTAAAAAAACGCTCCAATCCTGATTGGGGCGTTTTTTATTTGTATTTCTGTTTATAATAGGTCAGTTTTTTGTCTGTATAAGTTCGAGCACATATTTATGTCATCTGGTTTTGAAACCTTAAATTTACATCCGCAATTGAAACAGGCTATTGATGCTTTGGGTTTCAAGGAAATGACGCCAATTCAGCAAAAGGTTTTAAAATTTACTTTGGCTGGACATGATGCCATTGGTCGTGCGCAAACAGGTACAGGAAAAACTGCTGCCTTTTTAATTAGTGTGATCAACGATTTATTGAATAACCCAATTCAAGGGCAGCGTTATCGTGGTGAACCACGTGCATTGGTTTTAGCGCCTACGCGTGAATTGGCTTTGCAAATCGAAAGTGATGCAAAAGACTTAACCAAATTTACCGACTTAAATGTGGTGACTTTGTTGGGTGGTGTAGATTTTGATAAGCAAAAGTCACAACTCAATAAAAACTTTGTCGATATTATTGTTGCGACACCAGGGCGCTTGATTGATTTTGTAGAACAAAAAGAAGTTTGGCTAGATCAGATTGAGTTTTTAGTGATTGATGAAGCAGACCGCTTGCTGGATATGGGCTTTATTCCATCGGTAAAACGTATTGTGCGTTATTCACCGCGTAAGGAACAGCGTCAGACGTTAATGTTCTCGGCAACTTTTAGTTATGATGTGTTGAACTTGGCTCAACAGTGGTTATTTGAACCTGTTACAGTCGAAATTGAACCTGAAAAGAAAACCAATGCCGATGTTGAGCAACGGGTATATATGGTTGCCAAAACCGATAAATACAAATTGCTTGAAGAAATTTTACGTGATGAGCCGATTGAAAAAGTCATGATTTTTGCCAATCGGCGTGATCAGGTGCGTAAGCTTTATGATCATTTAAAGCGTGATGGCTATAAAGTGGTGATGTTGTCAGGTGAAATTGCCCAAGACAAACGCTTAAAAATGCTGGATCAGTTTAAAAATGGCAAACATAACATCATGATTGCAACAGACGTTGCAGGGCGTGGTATTCATGTCGATGGTGTTTCGCATGTGGTGAATTTCACTTTGCCTGAACAGTCAGATGATTATGTGCACCGTATTGGTCGTACAGGTCGTGCAGGTACACGTGGTGTGAGTATTAGCTTCTTGTCGGAAGATGATGCGTTCTATTTACCAGAAATTGAAAAAGCCATTGGTCAAAAATTGCCATTAACACGTTTAGATGGTTATTGCTAATTACTCATTTAAGCTATTTTTTAGTTTAAATCCTGCTGTTCTTAGTTTAAAAGTCGCTCTCAGTGGAGCGACTTTTTTGTATTTGCTTCTTATGTCGTGCTGTAATAATTTACTTTGCCTGACATCTAAAGGTCAGCACAGTTTGATAATCATCATCACGGGCAATATCAGTATTACGTCCCGCAATTGTACCTAAAACAGTTGCTGCCGCCTGAATCATTTGTCCCGTTTGCTCATCGACTACACCTTTGAGTGCGCCGTTATAAGATGTTTTTTCATCAACCAAGACTGGAGCGGCACGAGTACCACAGGTTTTATTGGCAGCTGTAATTGCATTATTTTTGGCAATAATATTACTTTTACCTAAGCCTGTGACTTCATATAGGTTGTTTTCTTTTTGAATGGCAAGAGAATTATTTGGCGTGGTGGCACATGCGGTTAAAAGTGCAAAAACGGCAAGGCTAGAAAAGGCGACTATTTTTTTCATATCTACCTCGGGGCTAAAACGCTGTAGCGCGTATTGTTTGTTGATGATATTTCAATTCAAATGTGTAGAGATTGAAAATAACAATTTGATCTAGTTGAACATAATCTGGATGGTTTTAGATGTAGACACTGTATAGGCTGTGTTGATAATTCGTCATTCATTTATACACATCAAACCCAATCCATAATGTATTTTCATGCTCTTAAACTATAGATGAATGCGTCAAAGCATCATTGTTTAGATGTGCTGAGCAGGTTCATCTTAAAAGTGCAGACATATAGACCCTAATCAGAATCTTGCAAATAAGCATACGGAAATAGCGCAATTTTTTGAGTTTATGCTAATCTTAACCGAGCTTTTTGAAATAGTTATATAAGTCAATGACGGATACAGCGGTAGAAATCGTTCATCAAAATATTCATCAACGTCAGTCTACGGGGCAGTTAGTTGAACCTGCACCAAATACTGAGCAGCTAGAAATGGCTTTTCAGGCAGCTTTAACCGCGCCAGATCATCATCGTTTAAAACCTACGCGCTTTGTGGTGATTACTGCCGAGCAACGTGCAGCATTTGGTGAGTTACTTTCTCAAGCCTTGGCAGACATGGGCGAAACCGATGCGGTTCAGTTGGAGCGAGTGAAACAGCATCCATTTCGTGCGCCACTTTTAGTGTTGGCGTTAACACAATTTCAGGATCATCCAAAAGTGCCATGTTTTGAGCAGACTTTAAGTACAGGTGCTGCGGTACAGAACTTTTTATTGTCTTTGCAGGCGCAGGGTTTTGCCAGTATGTGGCGCAGTGGTGCAGTCGTTGAGTCAAACTTGCTGAAACAAGCTTTAAACTTAAATGCAGATGATTTAATTTCAGGCATTATTTATGTGGGAACAGCAGCCAAAGCCATTCCTGCCCGCACTGAGTTGAATACGCAAGCTTATGTTCGTTATTGGAACGCATAAGTCTTTATTTTTAGGATATAACAATAATGTCAGAGTTAAATTTTGCCGATTTGGTTGAACCTGTTGCAATAGATCGAAAAACTGCGTTACGCATTACAGTGCTAGGTGGTGGCAGTTTTGGTACAGCAATGGCCAATACAGCAGTGCGTAATGGCTGCGACACGATGATTTGGATTCGTGATGAAGCGACTGCCAAAGAAATTAATGAAACGCATATTAATCGACGTTATTTGCCAGATTTTCAGTTGGAGCAGGGTTTAAGAGCCGTTTCAGATTTGGAAACTGCAGTTCGTGACCGTGACATTATTTTAGTGGCTATTCCAAGTCATTCTTTCCGTGATGTGTTGCGCCAAATTAAACCTTTTATTAGCGCACAAGCAGTGGTGTCTTTAACCAAGGGTATTGAAGCCAAAACCTTTAGTTTTATGAGCGATATTATCCGTGAAGAATTGCCAGAAGTGCCGTATGGTGTATTGTCTGGCCCGAACCTTGCCAAAGAAATTGTGGCGGGGCAGCCTGCAGGTACGGTCATTGCCAGTCATTCTGAATTGGTGCGTTATGCAGTGCAGCAAGCTTTACACAGTGCATTATTCCGTGTTTTTGCCAGCGATGATGTGAATGGTGTGGAATTAGGCGGTGCGCTAAAAAATATTTATGCTGTGGCAATGGGCATGGCAGCCGCTTATAACGTGGGTGAAAATACTAAGAGTATGATTTTAACCCGCGCTTTGGCAGAAATGAGTCGTTTTGCGGTTAAGCTTGGTGCAAATCCATTGACCTTCTTAGGGTTGTCTGGTGTCGGTGACTTATTTGCAACGTGTAGCAGTCCATTGAGTCGTAACTATCAAGTGGGTTATGCATTGGGCAAAGGCAAAACTTTGGAACAAGCCACAGAAGAATTGGGGCAAACAGCCGAAGGGATTAATACCATCGTGCAAGTGCGGGCGCGCTCGAATGAATTAGATGTGTATATGCCAATCACTTGTGCGCTTTATGAAGTGATTTTTGAAGGTGCGCCGCCTATGAATATTGCACTGTCTTTAATGAAAAATGGACATCGCAGTGATGTGGAATTTGTCTTGCCGCATCATCAAGTTTAGTTTTACATCCATAAAACTGCGCCACAGTAGGTAAAAACTTGCGTGGAATATGACAGTTTGGTGAACTGAATTGTCATATTCTCAGGTTATACTGAGCGCATAATTTGAGTTAAATTGACACAACTTAATGTGTATCATCCTATAAGGAAATTCTATGCAACTGACTCTTGTTCGTCATGGTGAAGCCGCTCCTGCGATTATGGGCAATGATCATCAGCGTCCATTGACTGAGCGTGGTCATATACAAGCACAAGAAACGGCAGATTATTTAAAAAATATCATTCAGCCCGATGTGTTTGTAGTCAGTCCTTTACTGCGTGCACAAGAAACTTTGGTACATTTGCAGCAATATTTTAAAGATGTGCCTGTGGTGGTCTGCAATACCATTAAACCTGAAGATGATGCAAAAGTTGCTGTGGAATGGTTGTCACAATTGCCGTATGAGTCAATTGCAGTGGTGTGTCACATGAATGTAGTGGCGCACATGGCAGAGATTTTGACTTCAGAATCATTCCATCCCTATCATTTGGCAGAAGCACGGATTTATGAGCAGGCAGTAATTGCTGCGGGGCTTTCAACCCAAATCAAAAGTTTTATTCCAAACGCATAAAATAAATGTATAAAGTTAAATATAATTCAACGGTAGAACGATAATAATGCTGTATTTATGGATGCCAGAAGCCAATGGGGTTTGGCAATGGTCAAATGGGGAATACTGGACAGAGGCAGATAGTCTTGATGCCTTGATTCAGGCATTGCAGGCTTTTCAAGGAAAAGATGCTGTGGTGTTTTTCCCAAGCCGTGATGTGCAAATCATGCAACAAACTTTGCCTAAAGCTCAATATAAACAATTGGGTACCGATGGCGTGAAGTATTTATTAGAAGAATATACCGTATTGCCAATTGATGCGATGCAGGTGGTTCATCATTTTCAGCCACCTGAGCAAATAACCGTGCTGGGAGTTGCCAAGCATAGTATTGAAACCTATTTGCATGTATTCAGTTTGTTGCCAGTTAAAATCAGTGCATTGTTACCTGATTTTTTAATTTTGCCGCAACCTGAACCAGGGCAAACGGTGATTGGAAATATTTGCGGACGCTTGTTGGTACGTGAAAGTGAATTTTTAGGTTATTCAGTTGATGATCTGGCACTTTATCTAGATTATCAAACTGCAGAACGAAACTATAAAATCACCAACTTTAGTGCAGAACAAATGCAAAGTATTGAAGCATTTGCAACACAAGAACAATTAGAAAGCTTTCATTATGTAGTACCTGCATTAGTGAAAGCCAAACAGCATCCATTCAACATGCTGCCAAAATCCAAGCAAGACACGGGTGTTTCAGGTTATTGGAAAGCCTGTGCAGCAGTATTTCTTGGGATTTTAATTGTACAGTTTAGCTATGATGCACTGCGTTGGAGCAAACTTAAAAAAGTAGCAGATCAAACAGCGGTTCAAGCCATAGAACAATATCAATATTGGTTTGGTGCAAATAGTCGTATTACCGAACAAAATATTCAAAGCCAGTTTGAAAGTCAGGTACGCATGAGTAAAAATGCAGATACTCAAGCGCTGCAATTGCTCAGTCGTGTTGGCCCTGTGTTGATGCAAAATCAAATTGTGGCTAATCGTGTGAGTTTTGATGCCAATATGTTGAACATGGAATTGAATGCCAACTCGGCAGCGACCTTGCAAGCGCTCACTCAGCAATTGAATCAGCAGGGTTTTAAGGTCGAGCTGGGTAATATTCAGCCGAGCGCGTCAGGTGCAGTAGGATTGGTGAAAATACAATAATGAAAGCCATGGAAAAAATGTCGACTTGGTTCGATCAACGTATTGAACTGGTGCAAGATTATTTAGATCGTTTAAATACACGTGAGCGTGTTTTGGTGGTGTTTACCACAATCTTTGTGATCGTTGCTGCGGTGGGTTCTGCATTGTGGTATATGCATGCCGCAGCCGAAAAACAGCAAAAACGGGTGAATGATCTTAAAGATTTGGTGGTGGTGATGCAAAGTCATGCAGTCACAATGAAACCTGCCAATGATGCACAACTCAGTGCAGCCGATAAAATTCAGCGTGTGGCTCAGCAACAGGGTTTATCGGTTGCTTCGCAGCAAAGTGGTGACAAGATGCTACTGGTGGCGAGTCATGCCAATTATGCTGTGTTGGCAAATTTTTTAACCCAATTGGCGCAAATGGGTTTAAGTATCGAAAAAATGGAATTAATTTCTGAAGCAGGGCAGATTAAATTAACAGCGACAGTCCAGTAAAGGTTAAAAATAAAGTCCGAAACTCGGAAAATAAACCCATGTCAAGCATAGCGTTTTGACTGGGCTAAGCCTATAATATGGCGACTTAGAAAGCAGTAGACTTTTGCAGATATGTTGTATTCTCTAGCCCGCCCGTTGTTATTTTCTTTAGCACCAGAGCGTGCACATGAGCTGACACTATCACTATTGAAATCGAGCCATAAAATGGGCTTGATGCGTCAAAAGACTGTAGCGAAACCTGTGACGTGTATGGGAATTGAATTCCCTAATCCAGTAGGTTTGGCAGCAGGTCTAGACAAAAATGGTGCGTATATTGATGCCTTGGCTGGTTTAGGCTTTGGGTTTATTGAAATTGGTACCATTACGCCACGTCCTCAAGCGGGCAATCCGCATCCACGTTTATTCCGTATTCCACAGGCCAAAGCCATTATTAACCGTATGGGTTTTAATAATGATGGGGTCGATCAGCTGATTGAAAACGTCAAAGCGGCAAAATTTAAAGGTATTTTAGGGATTAATATTGGTAAAAATGCCGATACGCCAGTTGAAAATGCAGTAGATGATTATCTGATTTGTTTAGAAAAAGTCTATAACTATGCCTCTTATATCACCGTAAACATTTCATCACCGAATACCAAAAACTTGCGCAGTTTGCAAAGTGGTGATGCGCTGACTGAGTTATTGCAAACCCTCAAACAGCGTCAGTTGGAGTTAGCCGAAGAACATCAACATTATGTGCCGTTGGTATTAAAAGTTGCTCCAGATCTAGACCCTGAAGATATTCAGTTTATTGCCAAACAATTATTGCAATTCAAAATTGATGGTCTGATTGTGACCAATACCACTTTGTCGCGCGAAGGTGTAGAAAACTTGCCGCATGGCGATGAAGCAGGTGGTTTATCGGGTGCGCCTGTGTTTGAAAAAAGTACTGCATGTTTGGCAGCATTTTCAGCAGCACTGAAAGGTGAAATTCCTTTAATTGGTGTAGGTGGCATTTTGTCGGGCGAACAAGCGGTTGCCAAAAAAAATGCAGGTGCAAGCTTGGTTCAGGTGTATAGTGGTTTAATCTATGCAGGTCCTGAGCTGGTTCAAGATTGTGTGAACGCCTTATAACTTATGAATACCATTGATATCGTTATTCTGATTCTCTTGCTTATTGGAGGGTTGAACGGTTTGCGACAAGGATTTATTAAAGCCTTTGCGAACTTGGTAGGATGGATTTTTGCCCTAATTGTTGCGGCAAAATATGCAGTTGTCCTAGCACCTTCGATGACAGCACTCAGTAGCGATCCTGTGGTACAAAAAATTGCAGCCTTTGCATTTATTGTCTTGGTGATTGTGGTACTGACCTGGATTGTAACCGCTGTTTTAAATGGTGTTTTAAAGAGCTTGAAACTTGGCCCATTAAATCGTTTGGCAGGCGGTGCATTTGGTACCTTGAAAGGCTTACTCATTGTCCTTATTACCATTCAAGGCATTGGTCCTTGGGTCGAAAGCTCGCCTTATTGGAAACAGTCTAAATTTGTGCAAACTTTATTGCCGTATGCACCGTGGGCAACAGAACTCTCCAAAGACGCTGCCAATGAGGCTTTACAGCACATCAAGTCGAAAGATGCCGCGTCATCTTCCGACATCGCATCTGACGCAAAAGAAAACCGCTCTGGCGCAGATGGCTCAACGAATAATCCTTTTTATTAATCCCTAGCTGGTCTGCGAGGTTGCTATGTGTGGAGTTGTTGGTATAGCTGGTAAATCACCTGTTAACCAAATGTTGTTTGATGCATTAACGATGTTACAACATCGTGGACAGGATGCAGCTGGGATCGTAACTTGCCACAATGGACGTTTGTTCTTGCGTAAAGATAACGGTATGGTGCGTGATGTATTCCATACGCGTCACATGCGTGCGTTGCAAGGTAATTATGGTATTGGGCACGTGCGTTATCCAACTGCAGGTTCATCTAGCAGTGCCGAAGCGCAGCCATTTTATGTGAACTCGCCGTACGGGATTACTTTGGCACACAATGGTAATTTGACCAATGCCGAAGAAATTCACGAAGATCTGTTTAAAACAGATTTACGTCACATGAACACCGATTCTGACTCAGAAGTGTTATTGAACGTATTTGCACATGAATTGCAAAAACGTGGCAAATTAAACCCAACTTCAGAAGATATTTTTCATGTGATCAGCCGTGTGCATGAGCGTTGTAAGGGTGCTTATGGCGTTGTTGCTATGATTACAGGTCAAGGCTTGGTTGGCTTCCGTGATCCAAATGGTATCCGTCCATTGATTTACGGTTCACGTGAAACTGAACAGGGCATGGAATATATTATTGCATCAGAATCTGTGGCAATTACTGCACTTGGCTTTAAAGTTGAACGTGATATTGCGCCGGGTGAAGCGATCTTTATTAATGACGCAGGTGAATTATTTACCCAGCAATGTGCCGCTAAACCTGAATATCGCCCATGTATTTTTGAGTATGTATATTTTGCTCGTCCAGATGCGACCATTGATGGTATTTCAGTGTATAAAGCGCGTTTGAAAATGGGTGAAAAACTGGCGCATAAAATTACCCAAGAGTGGGGCGAGCAACACGATATTGATGTCGTTATTCCAATTCCAGATACATCACGTACATCAGCTTTAGAATTGGCAAATACTTTAGGGGTTAAATTCCGTGAAGGTTTTATGAAAAACCGCTATATCGGACGTACCTTTATTATGCCAGGTCAGCAATTGCGTAAAAAATCAGTGCGCCAAAAACTGAACCCTGTAGAGCTTGAGTTTAAAGGCAAAAATGTACTGTTGGTGGATGACTCGATTGTCCGTGGTACGACCTGTAACGAAATTATTCAAATGGCACGTGATGCTGGGGCGAAAAAAGTATTCTTTGCTTCTGCAGCGCCAATGGTGAAATATCCAAACGTGTATGGTATTGATATGCCAGCCAAAGATGAATTAATCGCGTCTAACCGTAATGTCGAAGAAATTCGTGAAATTATTGGTGCAGACCGTTTAATTTTCCAAGATTTAGAAGATTTAAAACAAGCCGTTCGTACCCATAAAGTACCGCATTTAACTGAATTCGATTGTTCAGTATTTGATGGCGTGTATGTAGCTGGCGGAATTGACGAAGCTTATCTGAATGATCTTGAGCAAAAGCGCAACGACTTGGCTAAAAAAGGCAAAGATGGTTATATTGATGTCAATATTGATGCCGCGTCAGTAGACTTAACTGGTGTAAAAGAGAGTTAATTTTTTTCTGATCAGCTCAGTGAGAAAAGCGGGAAATTCCCGCTTTTTTCATTTATGATGGTGGCTCAAATACAATGTAATTCAGGATGTTTACATTGAGGTCTGTGAGTAGTTACTTGATTAAAAACAAAAATATGATTTGGTCTGCAATTTTATGTTTGGTTGCAGTCGCTTTGACCCTGTTTATCTTAAACACAGTTTTGGGTCTGTTGGTCTATTATGTCGATTCAAGCCAATCCATCTATTGGCACAGTCTAAGCCCATACTGGATTACGGTCTTGGTGCTGATTATGACGGTATCCGTCATTTTGGAATTTTACGTTTTTCGCTCAGGTGGTCATTCTTTGGCAAAACAATTGGGTGCGCGTCGTTTAACCCAGTTCGAAAGTACCCCAGAAGAAAGTACCGCACTTAAACTGACCGAACAATTGGCCGATACCTTTCAAATCCCAGCGCCTACTGTATATGTATTGCCCGATGAAATTGGGGTAAATGCCCTCACTGCAGGCTTTAGTCATAAAGATATTGTGATTATTTTGACTTGGGGTGCTTTGCAAAACTTGGATGAGCAAGAGCTTTATGGACTACTCAGCCATGAGTTTAACCATATTTTAAGTGGTGAAACCATTGATAATACCAAGCTTAAAATCCTCTACAGTAGCCTAACCACGTTTAGTAAGTGGGGCAGTAGCATCGCCAAACTTGGCTTTGGACAACATCGTGATGCACCGCCACATAAGTTAGCGACTTTTTTTGTTGCTGTAGGTGGTGGTATCTGGTTGTTTGGTAGCTTGGGCGTGTTGATTACCCGCTTAATTAAATATATTAGTCTAAGCGGACGTACCTTTAAAAATGATTTAAAAACCAAACGTTTGATTCAAAATAATGCCAATATTCAAACTTTGCTGCGAATTTATGTGCATCATGCAGGGTCGCAAATTCATAGTGAATATTCAGAATCTATTTCCCACATGTGCTTTGCTAACTCGCTCAGTCCGCAAAGCTGGATGAATATTCATCCAAGTATTGAAGCCCGTATTTTTGAGCTTGATCCAACCTTGGTGCAAGACTTACAACTCGAAAATTTGAAGCGTTTACGCAATCAGCCTTTGTTTAGCCTATTTCGCTCGTTAGAAGAAATGAATGCTGAATATTATGCGCCGTGGAGTTCACCACAACCTTTGCCTTTGCTGCGCTTATCGCCAATTAGCTTTGCAATTAATGATGCAATTAAGCCCCTCAAGCCTGAAATTCGTAATAACATGCCGCGCCCAGAGTTGATTCAGCGTGCCTTACAAACGGCAACGGGTTCGCGTGAGGTGATTGTTGCTATTTTAATGATTCGCCAATATCGTGAATTTATTCCTGCTGAAGCAGAAGTCAGCCGTGCAATTGTAGATGCTTTATTACATTTGGATGGGCGAGTACATATCTCGATTTTCCATGAAGCGTGTAAAAATATTGGTGGTATGCCGCTGAGTATCGCACGGCAGTTTCTAACCAAATTGGCAAAAATCATTCAGGAAGATGGCGAGATTGGTTTGTTGGATGCCTTGCTGCTTGAACGTATTAAGTTTGAATTGAACTTGCTGCCTTTACATACACCTGCAGCGTTACACGAAGTTAAACCGCAAATTGTACGTTTAATCGATGCTTTATTGCATGTGCAGCAAATTAATAGTGTTAATCAGTTAGATGTACGTGAACGTATTTTAGAACGTGTTTTAACTGCAGATGAATTGATTGATTATGAAGAAATTTCAGATGAACCGATTGATTTATCAGAAATTTTAAATGATATGGCAGGTTTGCTGCTGCGTGATCGACTGATGGTGTTAGGCATTGCTGAAATTTGTTTGTGGAATGACCGTATTATCACCCAAGATGAATTGGATGTTTTGGAGTTGCTCTATTGGCGTTTAGGTTTTAAAACCGAAGAAATTGTCGAGCAAATGCAAAAACAAAACAGTTTGATGATTGTGTGACACTGATTGACTAGGTGTGTTTAAAGCAAGTTTTCTGGATCATCTAAATAGGTCAGATTGGGTGAAAGAAAGCACAGCATTGTGCAGCCTTTCTAGGTAGAATAGGTGCTATCTTGCATGTTGTTCTGTGATAAATACGTGCAGCGAAAAATTAGATGGGTGATGATAAACATGATGGGGCATCAGCGTGACATTTTAGCCAGTTTGGGAATCGATATTTGGGTTTCCAGAATGGCTGTGTCTCAAACTTTGCCACAATCATCGGTTTGGCGCGACCAAGCTGCACCTGAAATACACAGCGAAATTATTGTTCCTGCTGCAGTACCTCAACAATTAAAACAACAACAGCCGATTATTCACGAAAAGCCTAAGCAAGAACCATCTCCGCAACATACGACAGTTGAAGCGGCCGCGCCAGAAGTTGTTCCTGAAGCGCGTGTCATGCTGCAAATTGAAGCATTTAGTATTGAAGCTTTGCAGTTGCCACATTGTGTCATTTTGGTAGAAAGCACTACCTTGAGTCAGGAACAGCAACAATTGTGGCGTAATATTCAACATGCGCTACAGGCCGAATATCACGTATTGCAATGGCCTTTTGCTTTAGAAGTATTACAAGACGGCATCGGGGTAGAAAATTATGTGCAAGGTTTTGTTGATGTCTTGAGCACAGATAAAAACATGCTGATTTTAGGTCAATTACCACATTTTAAATCTGAACAATGTTTGCATTTAGCCAGCTTGCAAGAGATGTTAGATCAACCGCTGTTGAAAAAAAGTCTGTGGGATGCGATACAAATCACATCGTTACAGCCTAAAGCCTAAGTCAATTCAGATATTTAAAACTCTCCATATACAAGCAATTGTAGACACGAAACAGGGATAATCATGCGTAAAAAAGTGGTAGTGTTTAGTCAAATTGATGCAGAAATTTTAAGTAAGCTAGAGCAAGATTATCAGGTGGTGCAGGTCAGCCCGAAGTTGGGTGACGTGAATCAACAGTTGCTTGAGCATGTGCAAGATGCGGATGGCATGATTGGTGCAGGGCGCTTGCTTAATCAAAGTAACTTATATACTGCGACTAAACTCAAAGTGATTTCGAGTGTAAGTGTCGGTTACGACAACTATGATGTAGATTATTTAACCCAACAAAAGATTAGTCTTTGCCATACACCGCATGTCTTGACTGAAACCACAGCAGATTTAGCCTTTACTTTATTGATGAGTGCAGCACGACAAGTGCCATATTTAGATCGGTGGACTAAACAAGGGCAATGGAAACGTACCGTGGGTGCAGCGCAGTTTGGACAGGATATTTATGGTAAAACCATTGGTATTGTAGGTTTGGGGCATATTGGTGCGGCTATCGCACGGCGTGCATTTCATGGTTTTAATATGAATGTGGTGTACCACAATCGTCGTGAAAAAATGGAAGTGGCGAAGGCATTTAATGCAGAATATTTAAGTCTGGATGAATTGCTGCAACAGTCTGATTTTGTGGTACTGGCAGTCGATTTAAATGCAGACTCTAAAGCCTTAATTGGTCAGTGTGAACTTGATTTAATGCAGTCACATGCAATTTTGGTCAATATTTCGCGTGGTTCAGTCATTGATGAGCAGGCACTTATTCAGACCTTACAAGCAGGCAAAATTTTTGCCGCAGCTTTGGATGTCTATGACAAAGAACCACTGCAAGAATCACCATTATTTGAGTTAGATAATGTCGTGACTTTGCCGCACATTGGTTCAGCAACTGCAGCAACTCGTCGACAAATGGCAAACTTAGCCTATAAAAATTTAGTTGATGCGCTGGAAGGACGTCGCCCGCAATATGTTGTTAATCCTGCTTGTTATACGTCTTAAAGTTAAAGATGATTTGGTAAAAATTGATAACACATCATTGCAAATGCGTTCATTTTTCAATGTTATAGTGAATCATTATGCAAAATATGTATTTGAGATCATCCATTGAAACATCTATTACTGATCTGCGGTTTGAGTTTTGCCAGTATTGCGACAACCCAAAGTGCCAATCTAACCACCACACCACAATTTAATGTGCCTGAAATAGGCAGTGGTGTGGGATTAATTGATCAGCAAAAAGAACGCAGTATTGGTGAAAAAGTCTATCGGGAAGTGCAGCGTAAAATGCCTGTCACGCAAAACCCGTGGCTGGAAGATCAATTAATCAATACGTTTTCGCATCTACTCAGCCAAACTCAATTGGGGCAACCCATTGGGCTACTCATTATCAATGATCCACAAATTAATGCTTTTGCTGTGCCGGGTGGTTTATTTGCGTTAAACACAGGTCTTATTAATTCTGCCCGTAATATGGATGAAGTTGCGGGCGTGATGGCGCATGAAATTGCGCATGTGTCGCAACGTCATTACAGTCGCTCTCAAGAGGCATTTAAAGGACAGGGTTTGTTGGCACTCGCTGGGGTTGTGGTTGGGGCATTGGTTGCCTCACAAGCCGATGGTGATGCAGGCGCAGCGGTGATGATAGGTTCTCAAGCCGCTTTAATGGATCAGCAATTGACTTATAGCCGTAATCAGGAGCGTGAAGCAGACCGCATTGGCATGCAATATATGTATAGCGCGGGCTACAATCCACAAAGTATGGCAGATTTTTTTGAGGTGATGCACCGTACTACGAGTCGAGTGAGCTTCTTACCTGACTTCTGGTTTACCCATCCCTTAACCACAGAGCGGATGAGTGAGGCGCGTTTACGTGCCAATCAATTGCCACCAGTGCCAACCTCGCTGCGTGATGAAGACTTTGAGATTTTAAAGTTATATAGTTTGGTGGTTTCGCAGCAGGCGACAGAACAGCAGCTTAAAGCATTTGCAACCCGTAACCATTTTGCGGCGAATTTGGCTTTGGCTTATTTTTATAGCCAGCAAGGCGATTTTGTTTTGGCGCAACAAAGTATAGATCAGGCCAAAAGTCACAATCGTTTACATAATTTATTGACACTTATTCAAACTGACATTTATTTAGGGCAAAATAAAATTGATTTAGCGCTCAAAACAATTGGTTCACCTGCGCGAATTATGCCTGAAAATCGTGCGCTGAATTATAAATGGGCCGAGGTTTTGATTCGTCAAAATCAAACTACGCAAGCAGAAAGTATTTTGAAGGATTTCTTGCAAAAAAATCCACGTGATTTATCGGCATGGAATTTAATGCAGCAAGCGGCAAATGTAGACCGAAGCTCTGCATTACGCACGGTAAATGTGTTACGGTATCGTGCAGAAGTACAGTATTGGTCAGGTTGGGAAGAAGAGGCAATTAAATCATTACTGCACGCGCAGCGTTTAGCCAAAGACAATCAGGCGATGTCGGCAAATATAAAAAACCGTGTGACTGAAATGCAAAGAGAACGACAGTTAAAAATATAAGTCGGGCGTACATACGGTGGCATAACAATAAAGAAAAGGAGTTTAAGAATGATTGAGGGACAATGTTTATGTGGTGCGGTGTATTACCGTTACCATGCCGAAATTGAAAAAACAATATTATGTTTTTGCCAGCATTGCCGTCGTGCGCAAGGCGGTATTATGGGATGGAATAGTCCAGTGGCACGCGAACATTTTGAAGTGGTGCGTGGCTTAAAATATCTAAAAGAATATTTTCATAGTCCCAATAAAGCACGGGTATTTTGTCAGGAGTGTGGCAGCCCGATTTATTCTTATCGGCTAGATTTACCCGATATTATTCGCTTACGCTTAGGGACAGTGACTCAAGGCAAAGTTCCCGAACCATGTGAGCAAGCATTTGCGCAATACAAACCCAACTTTTTGGCAATTGAGTCGTGTGAATAGTTATTCACCGAATATACAATGCTAAAATAGAACTTGAGTTGAAACGACCCTGACTTGAAAATGAAAAAATATATTTATTTATGCCTTACTTTGGGGATGACCTTGCAAAATGTCTATGCTGCGAGTGCAGAGCAGTATGTGTTGGCTGTTGAAGAAATTAATGCGCAATATAAACAAGATACCCGACAGTTTTTACGAGGCTTAAACCCACAACAGCAGGGTTTTAATCCGCAGCAACAGCAGCAGTTTTGCGGCATTGTTAGTCGTTATGTTGATCGTTTATATCAGGCAGCAGATGAAAACCGTGCCTATTTGGATCGTCGTTATCAGAATATTAATAAACAGGACGTGATTCAGCAGGTCAGCACATCTAAAGAAATGCAATTACTGAAAAAATATCAAGTGAACTGCGATTTAAAGTAAAAAGTTAAAGCAGAAGTGTCTAAGGGTGAATAGATAATCTATCTCATCCTAGGTTTAGCATTTTACTTAATAGCATTAGATAGAAAGATTAAAGCGGGCTTAATCTGACATTTAAATCAGTGTTCGGAGAAGCACAAATTTGGGGTGAGCTAATTAGCTTAATTTGGCTTTAATTTTGGCAGATACTTGAGCAGGATCGGCGCGCCCGGCTATGAGCGGACGCAGAGAGTTCATCACCTTACCCATATCTTTCATGCTAGTAGCTTGTTGCGCTTCAATGGTTTGCGCAATCATGGAATCAAGTTCTTCCTCAGTCATAGCTTCTGGTAGAAACTGAGATAACACCTCAATTTCGGCTTGTTCCTTACTAGCTAAATCTTCTCGGCCAGCGCCTTCAAAGGCTTTAACCGATTCTTTACGTTGTTTAATTTGCTTTTCAATGACCGCAAGAACCTGAGCATCGTCAAGCTCTTTGCGCTCATCGACTTCGATTTGCTTAATTGCCGCCTGTAGACTACGAATTACCGTTAACTTATGCATTTCTTTGGCGCGCATTGTCGCTTTCAAAACGTCAGTAATTTGGTTTTTCAAAGTCGTCATCATTTAATCCAGACAGGCAATCACAAATTAATTAGTAAAGGCGAGTAGTACGTACTGATTCACGCGCCAATTTCTTTTGGTAGCGTTTAACAGCAGCAGCTTTTTTGCGCTTACGTTCTTGAGTTGGTTTTTCGTAGAATTCACGCTTACGTACGTCAGCTAAAACACCTGCTTTTTCGCAAGAACGTTTGAAACGACGGATAGCTACGTCTACTGGTTCGCCTTCTTTCAATTTAACTTGTGGCATGAAGAATCCTCATTAAGTTATGGATAAGATCTGGGCGAAATTGCCCACGATCACAAGTGAAGGTCAGTATTTTACTCATTTACATCTCATATCACAAGTCTATAATAGGTTTCGCAATAGAATTGATACAGGTTATAGGCAATTTAATGATCGTTTTAGGCTTAGAAACATCTTGTGATGAAACAGGACTTGCACTGTATGACAGCGAGTTAGGTTTGCGCGGGCAAGTACTGTATAGCCAAATTAAATTGCATGCAGAGTATGGTGGTGTGGTACCCGAACTGGCTTCACGTGACCATGTGCGCAAACTTATTCCTTTAATCAATCAATTGCTTGAGCAGAGCCAAGTCAAAAAATCTGAAATTGATGCAGTGGCTTATACCCGTGGGCCGGGGCTAATGGGCGCACTCATGACAGGCGCATTATTTGGACGAACTTTAGCTTTTGCCTTAAATAAACCTGCAATTGGGGTGCATCACATGGAAGGGCACATGCTTGCACCATTATTGTCTGCGACACCGCCAGAATTTCCGTTTGTCGCTTTATTGGTTTCGGGTGGACATACACAGCTCATGGCAGCTTATGGCATTGGCCAATATGAATTGTTAGGCGAGTCGATTGATGATGCTGCAGGCGAGGCTTTTGACAAAGTTGCCAAAATGATGGGTTTACCGTATCCGGGTGGGCCAAATATCGCCAAACTAGCTGAACAAGGCGATGCCAAAGCTTTTGAATTTCCACGTCCAATGTTGCACCAAGGCTTAGAATTTTCATTTAGCGGTTTAAAAACTGCGGTTTCAGTACAAATGAAAAAGTTAGGTGATGAAAACCGTGATGCCGATATTGCGGCAAGTTTCCAAGAAGCGATTGTTGATACTTTGGTGAAAAAATCGGTAAAAGCTTTAAAACAAACAGGTTTAAAACGCTTGGTGATCGCGGGTGGGGTGAGTGCAAATACTCGGTTACGTGAGCGTTTAGAAGCAGATTTAGCTAAAATTCGTGCAACGGTTTATTATGCAGAACCTGCATTGTGCACCGACAATGGTGCAATGATTGCTTTTGCGGGCTATCAGCGTTTAAAAGCAGGGCAGCAAGATGGTTTATCGGTTACGACTACACCACGTTGGCCGATGACGGAGCTTACCAATCCAACTGCGGGTTAAGTTGTTCGTAGCATAAAATCAATCAGAGGCAATAATCTGCCTCTGACTTTATATGCTAAATTTTTACATTAATATTAGAAACGAATACTTAAAACTTAGCGAATTGCGTCCATTAAACCTTTGGTAAGATCTTTCATCATGCCTTGCATCACAGCATTCCCCGCATTTGTACAGTTTTCTAATTTTTTACCTTCTAGTGATTTACCTTGATTGGCCATTTCTTCGCACTTCTGCAAAACTTTTTTAGCCTCATCTAAGTTCTCAGCATAATATTCTTGAGTTTTCACTTGTGTACATGCTGTAAGCGTTGTAATTAAACTTACTGTAATTAACAAATTTTTAAATTTAAACATTATTTTTAACCGTTGTTTGTTTTAAAGAGATTGCATCTTAAGCGAATAATGGGTTCATAAAATAATACAATGGACTAAAGTTGATCTTATTAAGTAAAATTAAATAATTGCAATATAAATATTTTTAATTTTTTGAAGTTTTATAGTCATATTTTATCCTAGTCTTTATTGCTGGTATTAGATCTCTTGCGAAAGTTAATTTAAGAGCATCCAATTCACCATTCCAGCAATTAAATTCATTCTTAGACCAAATCGTTTCCGTCTATTTCTATAGCGTTCTGTTAATATCCGAAAATGTTTTAAGTTTGCCGTTGATATGTTCAATTGTGATCCTACGCCGACTGATTTCTTGGTTGATCTGTTTTGCTATTTGGGGTAATGATAAATTGTTAGGTTTCTTGATTGGAATGAGTAACTTACTCTTAATCTGATGAAATCCTTTATAGGCTAAATCTGTCATGATATAAGGATAAATAATCATCTCCTTCAAATGCTTACGCGCAATGTTCAGATCGTGTTTTCTGCCATCTTCAATCTGTATACTTACAATTTGCTTTAATTGGGGGTTAAAAATGACCTGTGTTTTTAGCGTATGTTTCTTCTTTTCACCACTATAGAATTTTCTTTGTTTTTTTGGGACGCTCAATCTGTGACTCAGTAACATCAACGATTACATAATCCCCCTCATTAAACTTTTGATTCCTTTTCGGCAATGCGAAAATCCGTGATTGAATCAGAGCATTTTCAACTTTCTGAATCGTACGATTCACATTACTTTCAGCTAGGTTATAGTCGGCGGATAACTCAATTTGAGTTCTATAACAGCGTAAGTAATTTAAAGTTAACAACAATTGATCCTCTAAACACAACGAATGAGGTCTTCCAGATTTTTTCTTGGCAAGTTCAGCATGTTGTAACACTGATACCATTTTTAAGAATAATGGACGAGGAACTCCAACAAGTCGTTTAAATTCTTCATCATTAAATCTTGTTAAATTTTCATATTTCATGAGATGAGTATAAACAATTTTTTACTTTCGCAAGAGGTCTATTGGTTTTAAATCGAACTTATTTATTTTTTTCTCTGCACTCATCCTACAATTTATAGAAATCCATAAAGTTGCTGACAGCAGTGCTAAATTCTGTGAATCCTGTCCAATTGTGGTGTTTTAAATTATAAATTATGATTTTAAGTCTATGTTTAATAAAAAATTAATGAGATAAAATGCGATTTAAAAATACATTTTGCATCACTTGTGTGATGGGGGCAATGTTATTAACCGCTTGTGAACAGGCGGAGTCCATTCATCAAAATACCTCATCGGTGAGTCATTCAAATTTAGAAATGTCATCCAACACTGATAGTTGTTCAACTTCAAGTCATACGGTCATCACCCACGATTCAGGTGTATCTTCCGATATTGCTGTAACTGCCCCAGAAGAAGTCTATGTAGGTGAACAAACTGTGGAAGCTATGCAAGCGCATGGCGAAGAGTTTTATGCAGAAACTTTGGCACGTATTGCTGCTGAACAAGGTCAATAACGGTGGGTTTTAATTCAAGGGTTACTGCCTAAAGAAATGCAGCAACCCATAAATTTTTACATAGATTTTAGTTGCTGTGAACCAATCCAGTGTTTAGAAAATTGATAAGCGGCACGACCTGAACGCTGTCCACGTGCCTGACACCATCTTAATGCTTCTGCACGTACTTCGGCGGTCATTGGCATTGCTGCTTTTTGTAAATAGTGTTCTACAATTTCCAAATACAGATTTTGATCCATTGGATAAAAGGACAACCACATACCGAAACGGTCAGACAGCGAAATTTTTTCCTCAATCGCTTCTTGTGGATGCAATTCGGTATATTGCGGTACATCAACACGGGTGACAGGTGTATTTTCATGCATAAATTCAGGTAATAGATGACGTCTGTTACTGGTTGCATAAATAATAAAATTACTGGAACCTGATTGTAATGAACCATCTAAAACACTTTTTAAACTACGATAATTTTCATCTTCTGCGTTAAAAGCTAAATCATCACAGTAGACAATAAATTTTTCAGGACGATGCTGAATGATTTTTTGAATTTCTGGCAATTCAGACAAATCATCGCGTTCAATTTCAATTAAACGTAATCCTTGATTGGCATACTCGGTCAATAGGGCACGTACAATAGATGATTTTCCCGTACCGCGTGAGCCTGTAAGTAACACATCATTGGCAGGTAAGCCATTTAAAAACTGCAAGGTGTTTTGAATGACTTTTTCTTTTTGCTTTTCGATGCCTTTTAAATCATCTAAATCAATTTTTCTTGGTTGTTGAATCGCTATCAATTGTCGATCTTGCCATTTGAATGCGATGGCGGAAAAGTCGGTTTCTTGTTTTAAAGCAGGTAAGCTTTGCTGTAGTTGTTGGAGTACATGAGAAAGTGATAATAAGATGTTGTCGGGTAAATCTAGGTTTGCCATGATAATTCAGCTTAAAAAATGCAGATCAGATTGCTACACTTTAAGACTAGCGCAATTGACCTAGATTTGACAATCAAAGTGTGAATCGAGTCATTGACGCGTATTACAATTTTTTAGATATTGTTGTGTATAGTAGGCATAGGCAAGCGTAGTGCTGCGAATAAACCAACGGATTGAGGAATGCTATGTTATTTAAAGATTTCACCGAAGATGTTAATCCGCATCAAGCCTATCGCATAAAAAAACTCAAGCGCCAAATTCAAAATGCCGAATCGTATGAAGAATGGAAAAGTATTGCCATTCGTATAGATGAAGAAACTGGTGCGCAAGAATGGAAATATGACAACAGTTCGCCATATTTTGATGCGGAAATTATCTCGCATCGTTTAAATTTATTACGCCGTTATCGCACCACCGAACGCAGTCACGATTTAATTTATATTTTGCGTGAAGGTTTAACTTTTGACATCGCCAATATTGCCCATCCGATGTTGTTTACTGCAACCTATGTGGGTACTAAAAAAATTATTGAAGATTATGTGGATGAAGTCAGTAAAAGTTTGGCTTTTGTCGCTTCAGATGAATGTCAGGCTTTAACCAAAGTAGAAAAAATAGAGTTTTTTCAGCAATGCCAAACTGCATACGGACAACCTGCCTTGATGTTCTCTGGTGGGGCAACGCTAGGTTTGTTTCATACAGGTGTTTGTAAGGCCTTACTTGAACAGGATTTAATGCCTAAAGTGCTGTCGGGTTCGAGCGCGGGTGCAATAATGACTGCAATGCTAGGCATCGCAAAACCTGAAGAAGTACAGCATATTTTGGGTGGTGAGTCATTTTTCCACGAAGCATTTCAGTTTAGACAAATGCGCGAAATTCTTAAAGGCAATGGTGGAATTGCCGATGTGCATTATTTAAAAAAATTCCTGATCAAAAACTTGGGCGATACCACGTTTGAAGAAGCTTTTCAAAAATCAGGTTTGCATATTAATGTGGCGGTTGCGCCTTATGATGCATCGCAAGACTCACGCATTATGAACAGCTTCACTGCGCCAGATTTGTTGGTTTGGAGTGCGGTGTTGGCCTCGTGTGCTGTGCCAATTTTATTTCCACCAGTACGTTTAACCAACAAGCGTTATGATGGCGAACACACTCCATATATGGGTAAAACCCGTTGGGTGGATGGCAGTGTGCGTAGTGATTTCCCACAGGAAAAAATGGCACGTTTGTATAATATTAACTACACCATCGCCAGTCAGGTCAATCCGCATGTAGTGCCTTTTATGCAGGATGATATTAAGCGTTATCGTAAAGATATGCTGAGTTGGCCAGAACGGATTATTCGTCGTCAGGGCAAAGTCATTAGTCGTGGGGTAATGGATTTTGTACGTGAGCGCGCAGGAGCTGTACCGCCAGTGCGTCGTTTGCTAGATCATGGCTATGGTATTGTCGATCAACGCTATTATGGTGATGTGAATATTGTAGGAAGCTATAACCTGCGTCATTACAGCTATATGTTGCAAAACCCGAAACCACATTTATTTAAAATTTTACAGCGTGAAGGCGAGCGTGCGACTTGGCCGAAAATTTCATCAATTGAAACGCATGCACGTGTCGGTAAAACTTTGCAACATTGCTTAGAGTTATTAAATGTACCACAAATAGAGGTATCCACCGAAGTCGCAGCAGAAATGCGCACTGGCGCAAGTGTTGTTTAATGTTTTAAATTTGGATGTTCAACAGTTAGATACTGCGCAGTTCGAGCTGCGCAGTAAAGCGCAAAGTTTGCAATATGGTCGGCATATCTATCGTTTTGAACATCAAGGGCAGTTTTATTGGCTGAAAGCCCAACAACAAGGTGTTCATGCGACAGTAGAGCAGGGTTTTGCACAAGAATGGAACTTTTATAAACAGTACGCGCAATCATCATATTTATCTTTTTTATTGCCATGTGAATTGATGGATGCTGCACCCATTCATATTCAGTCGCAGGGTAATTCACATGACATTTCATCGCATTATTCACAGGTCTATTCACGTGCTTTAATTTTACCTGAAGCGCAAGCTGTTTTTGTGATGGGTAATTTACCTGAATATACAGAAGCGATTAAACACATATTTTTGCGTGTCTTTGAAGCAGTGGAAGCATTACATCAATTAGGTTGGATTCATGCTGACTTAAAAGCTGAACATATTGTGCAGTTGGATGGGCAAATCAAACTGTTAGATTTTGAGCAAGTACAGCAAATTGCAGATATTCAATGTCAGGGGATGACTGCAACGCCACGTTATATGGCACCAGAATTATTTCACGGACAGCTCAAAACTGCACAAAGTGATATTTATGCTTTAGGCATTATTTTTTATGAATGGTTAACGCAACAACGCTTGCAGGCAAATAGTTACCACGATTGGGCGTATTTACATTGTCAAAGATTGCATATCCAACTTTCTACGCATCTACAAGCATTTTTACCACTGCTGAATCACATGTTGGCAAAGTCCTATTCGCAGCGTGCAACGAGTATTGCAGAGTTGAAATTATGGCTTAGTGGCTGAATATGCTTAAGAAAAAATCAAAAAATAGTTTTTTGTTTTTTATTTAAACAGTCATTGTGCTTTTTTATAAAAAAGGCTTGTCATCAGGAAGTGATCTCTATAATATACACAGCCATCGGGGACGTGGCGAAATTGGTAGACGCACTGGATTTAGGTTCCAGCGCCGCGAGGTGTGAGAGTTCGAGTCTCTCCGTCCCCACCACTTAAATATCAAGTCAGCTTGATTTTAAGTTACAGAGGATTGGTGTAATGGTAGCATGACGGTCTCCAAAACCGTTCGTCAAGGTTCGAATCCTTGATCCTCTGCCAAATTAAAATCCAACAACTCAGTTGGTACCCGATGTTGGGGACGTGGCGAAATTGGTAGACGCACTGGATTTAGGTTCCAGCGCCGCGAGGTGTGAGAGTTCGAGTCTCTCCGTCCCCACCATACATTAAAGAGCAAGGCAATGACCTTGCTTTTTTATTGCCTGTTATTTTAGCTTTAAATCATTGCATCTCTTTGACAAGGCTTAGATGTATTTTAAGATTTAAAGTTCAGTATAAAAAAAAGCCCATAAACAGGTTATGGGCAAGATCATCTTTAAGTGTTGATGAAATACGATTTGAATTTTTATTTTTGCATCCTATCAAGTTCAACCGTTATCGCATACTTATCTATATTGTATAAGTACTTATGCTTTTAAATGGTCTTCAAATTCCTCGCCTAATTTCATTGCTAAAGCATTACCAGAAAGCTCGCAAGTGACCAAACCATATTCTTTTTGAAAGCTAAATGTGAAACCGTGACCATCCGCCAAATTTTTGACTGAATAACCTAATTTTTCTAACCAAATACGAAACGCAATTAAATTTTTTGCTTTAACAACTTTTTTCACGAGAGAACTCCTATCCATTTATTTAATTATTAATAGGGATATTTCTTGAATTTTTAAAGGGCAGAAATGTATTTCTTTGACATTTTTTTCACTGATTTTTAGAAATCTAAAGTCCTTTTAAGCAATTAGAATATTTTAAAAGAATTATTTATTTGTAAATTATTGATATTTATTATTTTAACTGAGGTGGCGTAATTAATTTTAAGGTCTTAGATATATTGCCAAAAGATGACTTGGAAATAATTTGTTAATGATTTTTGGTTTTAGACTGTATTTATTTGGGGTAAACTTCAGCATGAACTTGCATAAATATGTAAGCATCTGATTTAAATAAATTTAATTTTGGATCAAAAAATAATCAAAACTTTTAAAATCATATAGTTATGAAATCTTTGTGCAACAAAGCCCATGAACACATGAAGATTTTCCATTGTTTTCATGCAAAGCTTTAATTTAGCGCAATGCATATCAGTGTGGAGCATGTCGGCACCAAATGGACATTAGCTTATACTATGGTTGAGTTTGAAGATTTGGAAAATAAACATGACTGCACAAACAATCCAACAGCAGGCTGAGTACATAGTGAAGCAGATGCAAAATCAAGGGCTAGAGCCTTTTGCTGTGATGCTTGGGCATGAAGATTGGTTACTGTTTTCCTCGCAATCCAAAGTGGCTTATACGCCTTTTGGCAGCGCACGCCGTTATCAGCCTGCATTGTCCAATTTACTTTTGGTGCGGGTCGATGAAATGAATGCTGTGCGTGTGGTGACGCAAACTCAATTAGATGAGTTTGCTGCCAGTAATCAGATTTTATAATCCGAGAGAAATATCAGATGCTTTATGATCAAAGCATCAATTTAAAAGTTGTCTTTGAGTTCACGTAATTTCTGAAATTCTTCGACACTTTCGGCCCTTAAAAATGGATTGGTTTCCAGTTCTAGTTCGATGCTGCTTGGCAAAGTGGGTTGATTAAGCATGCGTAAACTTTCAATTTGTTGATAACGCTCTTGAATGGCAACATTGTCGGGTTCTACATGCAGTGCAAATTGTGCATTCGCCAATGTATATTCATGGGTGCAATATACTTGGGTACGCGGAGGCAGCGCTGCCAAGCGGTTTAAAGATTGATACATTTGCAAATATGTACCTTCAAAAACACGCCCACAGCCCATCGCAAATAAAGTGTCGCCACAGAACAATACATCCAACGCATCTATAAAATAAACAATATGCCCCAAGGTATGTCCCGGAACGGCAATAACATCGACCTGTAAATCATGAAAATTGATATGGTCTTGGTTTTGTAAAGGATGCGTGATAAACGGAATTTTGCTCAATTCTTCACGTGGCCCATAAACAGGTAAATTACGTTCTGCAATGAGTTCAGGCACACCGCCAATATGGTCTTGATGCCAATGTGTCAACCAAATTTGCGCGATCTCTAAACCATGATTTTGGCAAAAATCTTCAACAGGTTTGGCATCGGTTGGGTCGATCACCACCACTTGTTTGCTAGCACAATGTTCAAGCAACCAAATATAGTTTTGTGATGGTTTTTGCGCATCAATAAGATGAACTTGGTAGTGCATGCTCAGTTCCTGAAACTTAATCGCTTGTGGCTATTACAGCATGCTTTTGCGGGCGTGTAAAAGTGTATCCCCAAGTGTCTGAGTATCGCTTTGCTGTGTTACTGCTTGGTGATGAACAATAGGTGAAAGATAAAATAGAAATAAAAATCAAATCCATAAAAAATGCCGTGATCAACACGGCATTTTAAAACAGAGATTCGGTTTGATCTTAGCGGATTTTTGCCAAGAAACGGCCTAAACGTGTCATTGCTTCACGTAATTCATTTTCTGCAGGCAAGAATACTACGCGGAAATGATCAGGCGTTGGCCAGTTAAAACCTGTACCTTGAACCAATAAAACTTTTTCTGCTTTGAGTAAATCGAGCATTAACTTTTCGTCATCTTCAATTGGATAGACGTTTGGATCAAGTTTCGGGAAGCAATACATTGCACCCTCAGGTTTGACACAAGACACGCCAGGAATGTCGTTCAGCATTTCCCATGCAATGTTACGTTGTTCGTATAAACGACCACCCGGACGAATCAAGTCATTGATAGACTGATAACCACCCAATGCTGTTTGAATCGCGTACTGCGCCTGATGGTTGGCACACAAGCGCATAGACGCCAACATGTCTAAACCTTCAATGTAGTCTGCAGCGCGTGATTTATCGCCTGTAATCGCCATCCAGCCTGAACGGAAGCCCGCAATGCGATACGATTTAGACAAGCCATTAAATGAGATACAGAGTTGATCACCCGCTAAAGCTGCAACCGCAACATGCTCAATGCCGTCATAAATAATTTTGTCGTAAATCTCATCGGCAAATAAAATTAAGTCATATTTTTTTGCCAATGCTACAATTTGTTCCAACACATGACGTGGATAAACCGCACCCGTTGGGTTATTCGGGTTAATAATGACAATACCGCGCGTATTTGGCGTGATTTTGCTTTCCATATCGGCAATGTCTGGATACCAAAAGTTTTCTTCATCACATTTGTAGTGAATAGCAGTACCGCCCGATAAATTCACTGCCGCAGTCCAAAGCGGGTAGTCAGGCATTGGTACCAGCATTTCATCGCCATCGTCCAACAAGCCTTGCATCGCCATAACAATCAGTTCAGACACGCCGTTGCCAATATACACATCATTGACATGCATATCGAAAATGCCTTTTTGCTGATAGTACTGACAAATCGCTTTACGCGCAGGGAAAATCCCTTTGGAGTCGGTATAACCAATCGCATTAGGCAAATTCAATGCGACATCATTAATAATTTCCTGTGGCGCTTCAAAACCGAATGGGGCAGGGTTGCCAATATTCAGTTTAATAATTTTATGACCGGCCTCTTCCATTTCATTGGCCGCTCGTAACACAGGTCCGCGAATGTCGTAGCATACATGCTCAAGTTTTGATGATTTTTTTATTTCGCGGGGAGTCGTGTTACCTAGTACGGACATAGTTCCATCCAATGATTAGAAGATAAATAAATTATAGATTACTGAAATATCACAATCTATGCTGAAATTTAGCTAGATATTTTGCAAGGTCTAGCGTAAAAATGGAAGTACTGAAGCATGACACTGAATGTCAAAGATTTAAAGGAGTTAGTGATGGGAAAACTCAATAAAACAGACCGAGAATGGCAAAGAGAGTTATCACCAGAGGAATTTCGGATTACACGTCAAAAAGGCACGGAGCCTGCTTTTACGGGGAGATATTGGAATACTAAACAAGAGGGGATTTATACCTGTCGTTGTTGCGGTACAGCGCTATTCTCATCTGAAACAAAATATGACAGCGGTAGCGGTTGGCCAAGTTTCTATCGTCCAATCCAGCCTGGGGTGATTGAAGAACATCAGGATGGTTCGCATGGCATGCAGCGTACTGAGATTGTTTGTCATCATTGTGACGCACATTTAGGGCATGTTTTTGATGATGGTCCACAGCCAACAGGATTGCGCTATTGTGTCAATTCGGCTTCTTTAGAAATCAAAACACAAGAAAAAAATGATGAGGGAAATTATCCATGACCAACATTTATCAGTTTGAAGCTGAGTTGTTAGATGGACAAAATAAAGCCTTTAGCGATTATGAAGGGAAGGTTTTGTTGATTGTAAATACAGCCAGCAAGTGTGGTTTTACGCCTCAATTTGCGGGTTTGGAAAAGTTATACCAACAATATAAAGACCAAGGTCTGGAAGTTTTGGGCTTTCCGTGCAATCAGTTTGGTGGGCAAGATCCAGGCTCCAATGAGCAAATTGGGAGCTTCTGCCAAAAAAACTATGGTGTCAGTTTTCCAATGTTTAGCAAAATTGATGTGAAAGGTCCTGAAGCACATGCGATTTTCCGTTACCTGACCAATAACAGTAAAGGTATTTTGGGCAACGGAATTAAATGGAATTTCACCAAGTTTTTAATTGGCAAAGATGGCAAGGTGTTGAACCGTTTTGCTCCGACCACAAAACCTGAAGATTTGCAGGCGGAAATTGAAAAGGCTTTACGATAAAGGCTTGCGCTTGTGCAAGTAAGATAATTAAGGCGATCAGATGATCGCCTTAAATTTAATTGAAATCATTAACTTATAAAATCGCTTTAAGACGTTGAATTACTTGTTCACATTGCGCCAAATCTGCAACCAAAGCCAAGCGAACATGGTTTTCACCCGGGTTACCTTGTGCGGTTTCACGAGATAAATACCGACCTGGCAGCACTTTAATATGGGCTTTTTCCATCAATATTTTGGCAAAATTTTCATCATGGTCGACTTTGAGCCAGTAATAAAAACCTGCATCTGGTTTTTTTAATGGCAGTAAATACCCAAGTTCCGTTTGGAATAATTCAAACTTGGCGCGATATTGTTGACGATTATCTTCAACGTGCTGTTCATCATCCCAAGCTGCAATAGATGCCAATTGATGTTGTACAGGCATTGCCGCACCATGATAGGTACGATATTGCAAATAAGGTTTTAATAAGTTGGCATCGCCCGCAACAAAGCCTGAACGCATGCCGGGTAAGTTTGAGCGTTTAGACAAAGAATGGAATACGATGCAGTTTTTGTAGTCATCGCGTCCAAGTTCGGCACAGACTTCCAGTAAACCTGTAGGAGCTTGGTCAAACCATAATTCCGAATAACATTCATCAGATGCAATGACAAAATTATATTGATCTGACAAAGCTATTAGCTTTTTAAATTGTTCTTTTGAAAGGACAGCACCCGTTGGATTTCCTGGTGTGCAGACAAATAATAAAGCGGTTTTTTCCCAGACTTCTGCAGGTACGGCATCAAAATCACCCAAGTAATTATTGTCTTCGGTGCAATTGATGAAATAAGGTTGGGCACCTGCCAATAAAGTTGCCCCTTCATAAATTTGATAAAACGGATTGGGCATCACTACATAGGTTGCATCTTCACGTCGAATCAATGCTTGTACGAAGGAAAAAATCGCTTCACGTGTACCTGAAACGGGGAGAACTTGAGTGTCTGGGTTAACTTGTTTTAAATGAAAGCGTTGTGTCAGCCAATGGGCAATGCTGTGACGTAATTCAGGCAGACCTTTGCTGTTCGGATAAGTCGATAAATGCTGAAAATTATCAATAATGGCTTGTTTGACAAATTCAGGTGCAGGATGTTTAGGTTCGCCAATAGACAGTGGAATTAACGGCAAATTTGCAGGTTGTACGTCCTGAAATAGTTTGTTTAGCTTTTCAAAAGGGTAAGGATGTAATAAGGACAAACTTGAGTTCATGGATGTTCCGTAAATTGAAGTTAATGTTGACCACAGACCTGATTAGAGGCCTCATCTAAAGCAGCTTTGAGCTGGATGGCAAAGGTATCTGCTTCAGACTTTGTCATTGGGTTGCCATCTTTTTTGGTGACGAAGAAAATATCTTCGGCACGTTCGCCCAGGGTGGCAATTTTGGCGGAGTGAATATCTAAGCCTTGCATCATAAACAAGCCGCCAATTTTGGCGAGTAACCCGGGATGATCTAGTGTGGCAATTTCGACCATGTTTTGATTCAGCGCTGCATTGAAAGTCACTTCTACTGTATTTTCAATGTCAAAATGACGTAATTGACGCGGAATGCGGCGTTGCATCAGACCCGGATATTTATCTGACTGGCTCAAGGCATTCACTAAAGCCTCAATCACCATTTCTTCACGTTCAGGGTCTGTTAAGAGTGTGCCAAAACGGTCTAAGACCACGTAAGTATCCAAACTAAAGGCTTTGGTCGCAGTAATAATTCGTGCATCCTGAACGTCAAGGTTCATGCGGTCTAAAATAGCGACAGTTGTGGCAAATAGGTTGGGTTGGTCTTGCGTGTAAATAAAGATTTGTACTGCGTCTTGTGCTGATTTTCGGTGCGCGCGCATGAGCACTAATGGTGCAGGATTATCGCCATGCTCCAAAATCGCGCGGGTATGCCATGCAATTTCATCGGCAGATTCTTTAATAAAGTATTCATCGCCCAGTTCTTGCCAGACTTTTTCAACAGCACTGAGTTCAAAATCTTTAACCAGTAACTCGCTTGCCGCAAATTTGGTGTCTTCAATCAGCATTTGATAATCGACGGGACGCCCAAGTCCTGAGCGAATGACATCACGCGCTTGCGTATAAAGTTGGCGCATTAAGGATGCACGCCATGAGTTCCAGAGTGTTGGATTAGTCGCATTAATATCAGCAACCGTTAAGGTATAGAGATAATCTAAATGCTCCATATCTCCCATTTTTTCGGCAAATTCCTTGACCACATCGGGGTCAGAAATATCTTTTTTCTGTGCTGTGACTGACATCAACAAGTGATTTTTGACTAACCATGCCACAAGGTTACATTCACGTTCAGTAAATCCGTGTTTACGGCAAAACTCAATCGCATCTACCGCACCAAGTTCACTGTGATCACCACGACGACCTTTAGCAATATCATGGAAAATCGCAGCCAAATAAATAATGTCACGACGGGCTAAACGCTGAAATACCGAACTGACCACAGGAAAATCTTTCGCGAATTCAGGTTCTTTGAAGCGGCTTAAATTGCGGAGTAATAGTAAAATGTGCGCATCGACTGTATAAATATGGAATAAGTCGTATTGCATTAAACCTGTAATTTGACCAAAAGCGGGGATGTAATTGCCTAATACACCTAAGCGTTTCATAGTCACCAAGGTATTATACAAGCGGTGCGGTGAGCGCAAAATTGCCATAAACAGCGCTTGATGCGTTGTATCATCACGGAAACTTTGATCAATACGCTTGGCTGCAAGTGTCAGCAGGCGCAGTGTTCGTGCGCGAATTCCTTCAATTTCAGGACGATTGGCCAATAAATAGAAAATTTCTAAAATTGCGCTTGGTTTTTCTGAGAAAATTTTGTGGTGCTGCACGGCAAGTTTGCCATCGACCAGTTTAAAATTTTCATTAATTTCTTCAATGTTACGTTCATAATTAGGCAAACGCGGGGTAATGACCGACTCATTAAAATAGGCCAGCAACATTTCATTTAAAGTGGAAACTTGCTGTGCAGAGCGATAATAACGCTTCATAAATTGTTCAATCGGGTAATTTTGCGGTTTACCTTCTTCTCGAACATAGCCAAAAGTTGCTGCTATATCTCGTTGATAATCAAACAATAAACGGTTTTCATCACGTTTGGTTAAACGGTGGAGATGATGACGAATTTCCCATAAAAAGCTTTCGGCTTCTTCGAGTACACCCAATTCAAACTCTGAAATAAAACCTAAATGCACTAAGTCGTAAATACGATTGACCCGAAAATGGCGTTTGGCAATCCAGCCAATTTGGTTGATGTCACGAATACCGCCCGGAGCATTTTTAATATCGGGTTCTAAATTACTTTCGGTGTCATTGTGCTGCGCATAACGCTTGCTTTGTTCCTCCATTTTGGCATCAAAAAAAGTTTTATCTGTCCAAGTTTGCGAAACAATACGACGCGGCCATTTGGCAAGCTGCTGATTTCCCGTAATTAAACGCGCTTCAATCAAGGCAGTCGCAACAGTTAAATCACTGGTTGCCTGAATCACACAGTCCTGAATAGTCCGCACGCTGGTGGCAGGTTTGAAATTGCCAACATCCCATAAAGATGAAATAAAGGTCGAAATAAGTTGTTCTTGTTCTGCTGTAATTGCATCTTCCGATAACACCATAATATCGACATCGGAATAGGGCAGCATTTCTTTACGCCCATAGCCGCCCACTGCAAATAGGCTCAAATCGGTTTTGTCTAATTCAGCATGTTGCCATAAGAAAGTGAGCGCTTCATCAATCAGGTTAGAACGCGCCAAAATCACTTCACGAATGGATTGTCCATTTTCAAAACATTGTTGTAGCTGATTTTCGACATCGGTGCGCCATTGGTTAATGGCCTGAATGTCATGGTTGCTTTTTACATAATTCAGCAAGGGTAATGTAATGATCATGGACAATTCCGTTATGCAATGACGAGCTTAATTTTGATTTTCGTTTAAATGTACGCGAACAGTGTCCGCAGTATGCTGAGCTAGCTCACGCGCTTGCTCTGTGGTTTCTGCTCGTGCAGTGGCAACGCCCATACGACGACGCTCAAAACCTTCAGGTTTGCCAAATAAACGTAAATCTGTATCGGGATGTGCTAATGCAAGATTCAGGCCAGAAAATGAAAGATTCGTTGCATCGACACCTGCATAAATCACCGCACTGGCTGCAACGCTATGGCGTGTGGTATTGACAGGTAAGCCTAAAATCGCGCGGGCATGTAATTCAAATTCACTTTGGAATTGTGAAGCCAATGTCACCAAACCTGTGTCGTGTGGACGTGGAGATACTTCACTGAACCAGACTTTATCGCCTTTCACAAACAGCTCTACACCAAAAATACCGCAACCACCTAAGGCAGTAGTCACTTTGTGTGCAATTCGTTTGGCTTCAGTCAAGGCAGCATCACTCATGGCTTGAGGTTGCCAGCTTTCTACATAGTCGCCTGCATCTTGACGGTGACCAATTGGGTCGCAATATGAAGTTTCGATCGCACCAGTTTCTGGGTTTTTAGCACGTACGGTTAATAAGGTAATTTCAAAATCGAAGTCAATTTGTGATTCAACAATCACAGTGCCTTGATTGACACGCCCGCCAGTCTGGGCATATTCCCAAGCTGCATCAACTTCATCAAAGCAGGTGACACGCGATTGTCCCTTGCCTGAAGATGACATCACAGGCTTCACAAAGTTTGGATAACCAATGTCATCACATGCAGCGCGGAAAGATTCGAGAGAATTGGCAAAGCGATAAGCGGATGTCGGCAAACCTAATTCTTCTGCAGCCAAACGACGAATGCCTTCACGGTTCATGGTCAAATTTACCGCTTTGGCAGATGGAATCACTGTTGCAATATTTTGCGCTTCAATTTCAAGTAAAACTGATGTCGCAATGGCCTCAATTTCAGGCACAATTAAATTAGGTTTAATTTTTTCAATCAGTTGTTTTAATTCTGTGGCATCTGCCATGTTTAAAGTATAAGCATAATGTGCGACTTGCATGGCTGGCGCATGGTCGTAGCGATCGGCGGCATGTACTTCTACGCCTAAGCGTTGCAGTGAAATTACCACCTCTTTACCGAGTTCCCCTGAACCCAATAGCAAAACCTTGAAAGCAGAAGATTGAAGGGGAGTACCAATGGTCACGCTCATGTGAATCGTCCTTGCTAAAGTGGGCTTTTAGCATAGCAGAACTGTTCCATGAGTTAAGCCCTGTTTGCAATAAAATCATGATTTTGTCATCTCGTTGTATTGCATTCAGTGCTTTATAGTAATTAGGGCTGAATCCTGAAATAGCTCATTTGGGCGATCCAACCTCTAAATTTCAGCAACATTAGAACGAAAATGGCACATAGGTATAAATTAAACCATAGGTGATGGCTGCGGTAAGCGTGGCAGGGACGATTTTCTTAAACTTAAAATACAAACCTGTGAGTACTAAAAAGCCAATTAACATCGCAAAACTTTTATTGGGTGTTTCAAGCAAAGGTGGCAAGGTTGCAACCACAAGCATAGAGCTAATTGCGGCTATACCAATGCTGCCCAAAGCGATTTTAAGCCATAAAGCACCACGTTGCTGTGAGCCTTGTTGAAACTTTTGAATCACAAAAAATGGCCCAAAACGTGAGGCGAAGTTTGCGATACCGACCATAATACCGACCAAAATAATTTCTAAACTCATGATTTTGCTCCTGTATGTTCAGGGTCGGGTTGTTTTAAAACATAGTGTTTAAATAATCCCGCCAAAATACCTGAAGAAATCCCAATAAAAATTGCAGCAGATAAGTCAATAAAATAACAAGCTACGGCAGATACTAGAATGGTGATTCCCACGACAAAGGTGTGTTTCTTTTCAAATGCTGCCAATAAGAAGCTAAGGAATAAAGCGGGCAGTAAAAAGTCGAGCGCCGCTTGCAAAAACTGTGGCATTTTAGTGACTTGATCGGCAAATAATCCGCCTAACAAAGAGCCTAATGCCCAAGACAACCAACTAAATAAACTCAGTCCAAGCATCCATGATTCAGACCATTCCTGACGGCGCTGTGACAGTTTAATCATGCCTGAGGCAAAAACTTCATCGGTCAGACCCCATGACCAAATTGCAGTTTTTTTTAGGTTTAAACGATCTTGAATCAGGTTTTGTAAGGCCGGGCCGTAAAGTAAATGTCGAATATCCAAGGCGATTACCGTTAATGCGGTCATCCAGATTGAAGTTCCACTGCCCAATAAGGCAACGACTAAAAATTGACTCGCCCCTGCATACATCGAGCAAGATAAAAATAAGGCTTCCCATGCGCTAAAGCCGAATTGAGTTGCAGAAACACCAAAAGCAAAAGAAACAGGCAGATAGGTGAAAATAATCGCCTGACTATCTTTTGCACCTTGCCAAAAACTTGCTGCGGGCGCAGTTTGAATATTGTGTACGGACACGACACACCTTGTGGGAGAAAGTTGAACGATGGGTCAAATGAAGATTGTGTATTATACTTGAATTCATTAGCATGATGCCGAATTGTTTGTATGGGCGAACCGATATGTTGAAATTGAAAACACCTGTAATCCTGCTTGCTTCAATGTTATGCAGTAGCCTGTTATTGCAAGCGTGTAGCAATGACAACAACCCGCAAAAAACAGTAGAAATTAAGCCTGCGCCAAAACTCACCAATGATGCGACTGTGTATGCGCAAGCCGCGTGGGAATTAATGAATGAAGTTGAGCCGTACGTGTATCGTAAACAGCGTAACTTAATTGAAGATAAAGTCCGCAAACCTGCCCGTAAATTAAGTACCGACTGGCGTATTAATGTCAAAATGACCGACTCTGTAACGGAAGGGAAATATGCGCTGTGTCGTAAGGCTTTGACCAGTTTGGAAATTTGGGCACGTGCGACGATTGACAGTTCAAGCAGTCTTGCACAAAAACAAGCTGATTATGAACGGGATAAAAAACAATGTGCTGATGCTTTGGCGCATCCTGAATTGGGCAATACTGACCCGAAACAAAAGGGCAATGTGGTGCAGTCTTAATTGAGGTTGTTCTGCATTAATGTGATGCGGAATCGCCCATAAAAAAACCTCGATGTAAGCATCGAGGTTTTTTTATTGAATCAATGCTCGGCTGTAAGCATTGTTCTAAAACTAAACATAAAAACAATTAAACATTAAAACGGAAGTGTAAAACATCACCGTCTTGTAGGATATAAGTTTTACCTTCCAAGCGCCATTTACCTGCTTCTTTTGCACCTGCTTCGCCGTTGTATTGTACGAAATCCTCATAAGCAATACATTCTGCGCGGATAAAGCCTTTTTCAAAGTCAGTGTGAATTACGCCTGCTGCTTGTGGTGCAGTTGCACCTACTTTCACTGTCCACGCGCGGACTTCTTGTACGCCTGCAGTAAAGTAAGTTTGCAGACCTAACAGCGCATAACCTGCACGAATCACTACGTTCAGCCCTGGTTCTTCCATACCAAGAGCTTCTAGGAATTCTGCACGGTCTTCATCTTCAAGTAATGAAATTTCGGCTTCAATTTGGTTGCATAAAGGCACCACAATCGCATTTTCTTCTGCAGCAAGTTTTTTGACTGCATCTAAGTGCGGGTTATTTTCAAAGCCATCTTCTGCCACGTTCGCAATATACATGGTTGGTTTTAAGGTTAATAAACCAAAACCACGAACCAATTTGCGTTCATCGTCATCTAAATTGGCTGCACGTGCAGGCTTGCCATCATCCAGTAAAGGTTGGATTTTTTCTAAAACGGCTTTGGTCGCTACGGCTTCTTTATCGCCACCTTTGGCAGATTTTGCTAAGCGTGTAATGGCTTTACTTACCGTTTCTAAATCGGCCAAAGCAAGTTCGGTATTGATGGTTGCAATGTCATCTAATGGGTCAATTTTACCATTTACGTGAATGACGTTTTCATCTTCAAAGCAACGAACTACATGCGCAATCGCATCGGTTTCACGAATGTTGGCAAGGAATTGGTTACCTAAACCTTCACCTTTAGATGCACCTGCAACCAAACCTGCAATATCCACAAATTCCATCGTGGTGGGTAATACACGTTGCGGATTTACGATTTCCGCCAATTTGTCCAAACGTGAATCTGGCACAGGTACAATGCCTGTATTTGGCTCAATGGTACAGAACGGGAAGTTTTCCGCTGCAATTGCAGCTTTGGTTAAAGCATTAAAAAGCGTAGATTTACCAACGTTTGGCAGGCCCACAATACCACAATTAAAACCCATGAATAACTCACAACGTGTTATTTAAAAATTAGGCACGATTTTACATGAAAGGGCAGATAAAGTCAGGTCATCGGACAGATGTTTCTCCAATCTAGCGTGCTTGATGCTGTACGTTGAATTTCTTTTCGGAATTGATTTTGAATTGCTGGCTGTTTCGCCTGAATTTTGAATAAAAAGTACATTGTAATTATAAGAGGCTATGACTAAAGTATGACAAGCACAGTATTGATACTGCTTTGGATATCAAAATTTTAAATATGGAGATTTTATGCGCATCTTATACCAGTTTCCTTTGTCTCATTTTTGTGAGAAAGCTCGCTGGTTATTGGATCATAAAGAGTTAGATTATGATGCGCAAAACTTAATTCCAGGCGTGCATCGCGCTTTTGCCCAATTAAAAACAGGGCAAAATAAATTACCTATTTTACGTGATCAAGACCGCTTGATAGCAGATTCGACTCAAATTGCTTTATATCTAGATGATATTTACCCCGAACATGCCTTGTTACGCAGTGATGCCGAACAATATAAACATGCGTTGGCCATAAATACTTTGGCTGATGAATTGGGGCAGCATGTGCGTCGATGGGGGTTGGCGCATGCATTATCTGAAAGTGAAGAACCTTTGGAAATTTTAATTGGCGAAAAAGGCTATTTGCGTCAATTTTCTAAATATTCCAAGCCAATTATTAAAGCCTTGGTGTCTAAGGGCTATCAGCTCGATCAAGATAAAGTTGCAGAATCCAAACAGCGGATGGATGAATTAATTGTCATTTTAAATCAGCATTTGATTGATAATTACGGGCGTTATTTTGTGGGTGAGCGTTTAGGTTTAGCCGATATTTCAGTGTGTTCGATGCTTGCACCTATTTTGGAAATTTCTGGAACGCCGTGGGAAAAAGAACATGATGAAGTGATTTCTGAAGAATTTAAAGATTATAAAAAATATTTGCTGGATTTACCTTTAGGGCAATATGTTTCTCGTATTTATCAAACTGAGCGTAATGCACGTGTAGATTGGCGCGGTATTTAAATGTTATCGCCTCAGATAAAATACGCGCAATCTGCGCGTATTTTTTTGGATACTGATGTATAAAATCTAGAACTAAGAGTTAGAACAAAGAATTTAAGTTATTCAAATCAAAATTCTGTACCAAGTTTGGCAGGGTAGCTAAATCAAATTGTGTATCAGATGTTCCACCAGTTAAACCACCAAGCGCATCGCCTAAAGCAGGAACTAAGCTATCAATATTGATCTCTGAACTGGTTGTAGATGACGCACCTTGCAGTAAGTCGCTGATGTTAAAATCTGAACCAAAAATTAAGTTGTCAAAGTCATCACTTAAGTCATCTAAGCTGAAACCGCCAGTTGTATCTCCAGTCAGATTATTTAATAAACCACCTAGATCAAAGTCACTTGCAAGCTGACCTTCAGGATTAAGCAACGCAAGAATTGGTTCTAGGGCAGCGATATCTAGCCCACCTAAATCACCACCGATGTTGCCACCAATTAAGCCGCTTGCCAATTGCGCAATTTCTGCAATATCAAGATCGCCATTACCTTGGATTAAGCCACCTACAAGTTCTGCAATGACCGCGATATCCATGCCGCCTAAACCTCCACCGATGTTGCCGCCAATCAAACCACTAACCAGTTGAGCAATTTGTGCAATATCAAGATCACCATTGCCTTGCATTAACCCGCCTACCAATTCAGCAATCGCTGCGATATCCATGCCGTCTAAATTGCCAGTATTGCCGCGAATTAAACCACCAACCAGTTGTGTGATTGCAGCCATATCGAGGTCACTATTGCCCGAAATCAAACCGCTGACCAATTGAGTAATTTGAGCAATGTCAAGATTACCTGTATTGCCACAGATTAATCCATTCACTAATTGGGTGAGTTTCGTAATATCTAAATCACCTGCATTGCTGCCAATCATGCCGCTGAGTAAGTTGGTGATGGAAGCGATATCGAAACTACCACTATTGGATTGTGTCAGTTTGCTAATTAAACTGGTGATATCTAAGTTGGTATTCGAGCTTGAAAATTGGCCGATTAGATTGGTTAGGCTAGAACTATCTAAGCTGCTGCCAGAGAGTAAACTTTTTAATAAAGAATCTAGGGTAGGTGTGGTCGAGGTCGAACTAGTCAGGCTGCCAAGCAAACCAGAAAAGGTATTGCTTAAAGAGCCACCACTTAAGAGTCCATCGAATAAAGAGCTGGTCTGAGTTTCTACGGTAAATACAGAGCTAATTTTATTTTCAGCAAGCTTAGAGATTTAAAAGCCATGACGATTCCTTGTATTTTTATTGGTTTTGTTGTGCTGCATTGTGCTTATTGTCGAGCGCATCTGTTTTAATACATTTCTATACACTTGTAAAAGATAGACGGTCGGGATTGTGAAAATGTATGAGTAGATTCGTTGTTTTGTTGAGTTTTTTAAATTTAAAAATTTGAAAATCAATAAATTAGAAAGCTGTTCCGTTTGTCTGTTAAGTTGTTCAAAACGATAAGCGGTGATCTGTTGAATCATAAACATTTTGCTTTAATAATGGAAAATAATTTTCGATAAAGATGCTTAGTCTGCAAAATAATTTAAGTATAATGGCAGCATGAGTTTAAATTTTATCAGATTAGATTGAGTGCTTGAAAATGGAATTAGATCGCTACGATAAGCATATTTTAGAAATTTTAAGCAATGAAGATGTCAATTTGAATGAACTTTCCGAGCGGGTTAATCTGTCGGTAAGTTCGGTGCATCGCCGTATTAAAAGTCTGATCGATCATAAAATTATTTCAGGTTTAAAGCGTGAAATTAATTATCAAAAACTGGGCTTTAGTTTGCATGTGTTGTTGCAGGTGTCTTTGAGCAAACACGATACCGATATTTTTGCCAAATTTTTGGATGAATTGGAAAGCATTCCTGAAGTGATACGTGCATTTTTGGTGACAGGACAGACTGCAGATTTTATTGTAGAGGTTGTGGCACGAGATATGGAAAATTACAGCGAAATTTTATTAAAACGGATTGGTAAAATTGAGCATGTGGCAGGTTTGCATTCTAGCTTTGTGATTAAAGAATATGATGTTTTAAACTGTCATGGTTTATTAAATAAAGTTTAATTTATTAGAATCTTAGAATTATTTTGACTGGATCTATAAAAAAACGCACGAGAACGTGCGTTTTTAGGAATTGCAGTTAGACCGATTATGCGTCTAATTGTGCTAAAACTTCATCAGAGAATTCAACATTGGTATATACGTTTTGAACATCATCTAAATCTTCAAGCATATCAATCATTTTCATAATTTTTTTCGCTTGATCGATGTCTGTAATTTCTGCTTTGGTCGATGGACTCATAACCACTTCAGCATTGTCAGATTTCAAACCTGCTGCTGTTAGCGCATCTTGAACTATACCAAAAGCTTCTGGCGTAGTAATAACCAAAATGCCATCTTCAGACACTTCAATATCTTCTGCGCCAGCTTCTAAAGCCACTTCCATCACTTGATCTTCTAAAGATGAATCTTCAAATGAAATTTCACCACGTTTGGTGAATAGGAATGCTACAGAACCATTGGTGCCTAAGTTACCGTCAGTTTTAGAGAAACAGTGACGTACATCTGGCACGGTGCGGTTTAAGTTGTCTGTCATGGTTTCTACAATAACCGCAACACCACCTACACCATAACCTTCATAGGTTACTTCTTTAAGATCGTCGTTATCTTCACCGCCTGCACCACGCTGGATGGCACGGTTAATGACGTCACGTGTCATGTTAACTGAAAGTGCTTTTTCCACAACAGCACGTAAACGAGGGTTACTTGCCGCATCTGGACCGCCGAGCTTTGCAGCAGTTGTTAATTCACGAATAAATTTGGTAAACAACTTACCACGACTAGCATCTTGTTTGGCTTTACGATGCTTAATGTTGGCCCACTTGGAATGACCCGCCATGCGAACTATGCTCCTTACAGATTGGCAGTATGCCTATCAAAATTGCGCCCATTCTAACATAAGCCCTTTTTTTAGATAAAGGGCAGAGTTTTAGGTTTTTTAAGTGTTGCTTTGAGTTGTTTTTGGCTCAGGAATGACAATATCTAAGCCCACTTGTTCTTTATATAATTGTTGGATAATTGCCATATCGTGATCTAAATCTGTCGGATAGATTTTGCCAAAAATCCCACCTTGTTTGGTTTGTGAGTTGGCATACATTAAAACGATAGGCACATTGGCTGCTTTGGCAATATGCCAAAAACCTGTACGAATTGGCTTGCGGGCTTCACCTGTTTTTGCGCGAGTTGCTTCGGGTGCGATGACCAAATTGAAATGTTCATTTTGATCAAAAAGTTCGACCATTTGCGACACAATATCTTTGTTAGATTTACGGTCTACTGGAATACCGCCGACTTTTTCTAAAATAGGTTTAAGTGGCCCTTTAAAAAGCTCTTTTTTGATTAAAGTATGGATTTTAATATCATAAATTTGGAACAGAGCAAGCGAGAGGATTGCATCCATCATTGAGGTGTGTTCAAAACCGACGATCACTTGTTTGTTTTCGAGGACGTTGGGTTCTACCTGATATTGCCATCCTGCAAGTTTGAATGCGGATTCGCCTATAAATTTTTTCAACATAGATGTAACAGCTGATGAATCTGGAAATGCATAATTTCTGCTTGTTTTATATAAGAGTCAACAGAAAATTGTTTGAAATATAGCAATCTCAAGTGATGCAGTTGATATAGCGTTATATCTTTTATTGGTTTTAACTCTAAATACTTTGTTTTTAATATTAAAAATATATGAATTGAGAGAAATTAAGTCTTAAATTGAGCAAAAATGCACTATTCAAATGATTTGTAAATCATTAGACTTTGGTCGTAATTAGCTATGATTCTATTCATCATTTCACTATTCCACGCATCATGGAAGGATACTAAAGTGGCTTATTTGACGACTTTTCTTGTGGCATTGACTGTGTTGTTATTGGTCTTGGTATGGTCAATGTTTGAGTTGTTTTTAGAAGTGCGTAAAGAGAAGCGTTTAAAGTTGCATCGGGCAATGTTTCGGAAAGTGAAGGTGTAGTTTTTATATTTCAATAATAATCAAATTCGTCTGCTGACTATCTATACAGCAATTTCTGAAAATGGCTTGTGTTTTTAAAAAATCTTCGCTAGTATTCTTTGCGCTTGAACTTGTTGAAATATAACAAATTCAATTATAGGGCCTATAGCTCAGTCGGTTAGAGCAGCGGACTCATAATCCGTTGGTCCCCAGTTCGAGTCTGGGTGGGCCCACCAGTTTCAAAACCCCGTAACTATTTGAGTTATGGGGTTTTTTACGTCTATATAGCTGAAAAAAGATACAACCATTTCGGACCGTAATGTGGTCCATCTTCCAGAAAGTCCGTGAACCGTACCGGGTTTGTCGGAGAGTCAATATTCTGAGATGAGAAGCTTTGCTTCGCAAGACGTAGCGAAGCGTCCCGATGACAAAATTAAAATATACCCCTGAAATCAGAGAAAGAGCGGTTCAATTATTGATTGAATCTGAAAAAGATTATCCTTCTACTTGGGCTGCAATCACAGCAATTGCGCCTAAGATTAGTTATACTCCTGAAACACTTCGTGCCTGGCATCAGCGGATGTACAACTTGCGACAATAAACTGGGTAGATTGGTTCAATAAAAAGCGTGTACACAGTGCACTGGGTTATGTATCGCCTTTTGAGTTTGAAGCAATGTACTATGATAAGATTAACCCGTTAGGTCAGGTGGCCTAACTTAAATAAAAAAAGTCTCCGACAAACCCGGTACGGTTCATTATAAAATATTACGTAGTTCGCGTGCGGTTTCTTGTAGTAACGGCAGTATGTGTTGAAACAAATACTCTTTGGTTGTGCGCATGGTAGGGGAAACAATATTTAAGGCGGCAACTACTTTTAACTGTTGCCCATAAATCGGAACGGCAAGGGCATGTACGCCCAATTCATGTTCCTCACATGAATAGCACCAACCTTGCTCTCGAATTTCGTGCAATAAGGCAAGAAACGTTTCATTGTTATAATGGGTGTATTTGGTTAGGCGTTGTAGTGGATACTGATTCAGCCATTCACATTGTTCCTGATCATCGAGATAGGCCAGTAAAATTTTGCCTGCCGATGTTGCATGTGCAGGTAAGCGATTTCCTAAATGCAGGCCATAAGGATTGACACGATCTGTTTGTTGATGTGCGGCGCTACGTGCAATAGTAATGGCTTCATAGCCATCGAGAACCATAACTGAAAAAATGAGTGAGGTTTGATTGGTCAGCAGGTTCAGTAGAGGTTGAGAAATTTTGGGAAGTTGTGCTCCACCTAAATAAGCGCCTGAAAATTTGAGAATTTTAGGGGTTAAATAAAAATAATGACCATCAGATTCTAAATAGCCTAAATATTCAAGAGTGAGTAAATGGCGTCGTGCTGCGGCACGGGTCATGCCTGTACGTTCCGCTGCCATAGTGATATTTAAACGATGTCGGTCAGTACCAAAGCTATCGAGAATAGCCATACCTTTACTGATCCCTGCAACAAAGTCTTCATGTCGAATAGTTTTTTTATTGTCTTTGTGTTGAAGACACTTTTCTTTTGTCTCAGCTGCTTCTTCCATCATGTTCCTTTTATCGATTTTTATTACTTCATTATTTTTACTATAACGTGAAATCAGAGTGAAACAATCAGGTTTTGTTCGATCTATAGATTTTTTGTTCGATGATCGAACAAAACCTATGGTCACTATCTATCCCAAAGCGAAGAAATTATAAAAAATGAACAGATAAGGAAATCGAACTAAAAAACTAGGGAATGTGGTTTTAGCTGAATCATCTTCCAGTATAAGTTAGTTTTCTGCGCCTTTTCAAATTTGCATGATGCACAATGGAGTTATCTAATGATAGATAAAAGCGCGGCATCCCTCGCGGAAGTGCTCTCCCAAATCACCGACGGCTCAACCATCATGATTGGTGGTTTTGGTACCGCAGGACAACCTGCTGAACTGATCGATGGCTTAATTCAACTCGGCATTAAAGACCTTACCATCGTCAGTAATAATGCGGGTAATGGTGACTATGGTTTAGCCAAGCTACTCAAAGCCGGTGCCGTGAAAAAAGTCATCTGTTCGTTTCCACGTCAGTCCGACTCTTGGGTCTTCGATGAACTCTATCGTGCAGGCAAAATTGAGTTGGAACTGGTGCCTCAAGGCAATTTGGCCTGTCGTATTCAAGCTGCAGGTATGGGACTCGGTGCAGTGTTCACCCCTACAGGCTACGGTACCTTATTGGCTGAAGGCAAAGAAACCCGTCACATCGACGGTAAAGATTATGTGTTGGAATATCCCATCAAAGCCGACTTCGCTTTGATTAAAGCCCAACAAGGCGACCGTTGGGGTAACTTGGTCTACCGCAAATCGGCACGTAACTTCGGCCCGATTATGGCCATGGCGGCAAACGTGACCATTGCCCAAGTCTCTGAAGTGGTGGACTTGGGTGCTTTAGACCCTGAACACATCATCACCGCAGGTATTTTTGTTCAACACGTGGTGCAGGTTCAACCTGAACCTGTTGCTGTGTAATTGGGAGAACATCATGAGCTATCAAAAACTCAGCCGTAACCAAATTGCAGAACGTGTGGCACAAGACATTCCCGATGGGGCTTATGTGAATCTTGGGATTGGCTTGCCGACCAAGATTTCCAGTTATCTGCCGTCAGACAAAGATGTGTTCTTACATTCTGAAAATGGACTGTTGGCTTTTGGCCCACCGCCAGTCGCAGGTGAAGAAGACCCAGAACTGATCAACGCAGGGAAAGAGTATGTGACCATGCTGCAAGGCGGTGCTTTTTTCCACCATGGCGATTCTTTTGCAATGATGCGTGGTGGTCACTTGGATATTGCAGTATTAGGTGCCTTCCAAGTGGCAGCCAATGGTGACTTGGCCAATTGGCATACCGGTGGGCCCGATGCGATTCCTGCAGTCGGTGGTGCAATGGACTTAGCGGTGGGTGCCAAGAAAGTCTTTATTACCACCGACCATGTGACCAAACAAGGTGAACCGAAGATCGTAGCTGAACTAAGCTATCCCGCGACAGGTTTGAAGTGTATCGATCGTATTTATACCGATCTATGTGTGATTGATGTCACTGCAGAGGGTTTAAAAGTGATTGAGAAAGTCGACGGTTTAAGCTTTGCAGAATTGCAGGCCATGACGGGTGCTCCGTTGGTGGATGCGACACAGGGATAATTAATTCCTCCCGACCTCCCTTTTAAAAGGCAGGAATTTCCCCCTTGAGTAAAGGGGGATTTAGGGGGATTCCAATGGAAAATAAAATATGAAAAATGCTTACATCATTGATGCCATCCGTACCCCATTCGGCCGTTATGCAGGTGGACTCGCTCCAATCCGTGCCGATGATTTGGGTGCAGTGCCAATTCAAGCCTTAATACAACGCAACCCAAGCGTGGATTGGAAACAGGTGGATGACGTGATCTATGGCTGCGCGAATCAAGCGGGTGAAGACAACCGCAATGTGGGCCGTATGTCTGCACTGCTTGCAGGCTTACCAGTTGAAGTTCCTGCCACTACAGTCAATCGCTTATGTGGCTCATCACTAGATGCCATTGCCATGGCAGCGCGTGCGATTAAAGCGGGTGAAGCCAACCTGATCATTGCAGGTGGTGTGGAAAGTATGTCTCGTGCACCCTTTGTCATGGGTAAATCAGAAACGGCTTATGGTCGTAGCCAAAAGATTGAAGATACCACTATGGGCTGGCGTTTTATCAATCCTAAGCTGAAAGCGATGTATGGTGTAGAGACCATGCCGCAGACTGCGGAGAACGTGGCACAACAATTTAATATTGATCGTGCAGATCAAGACCAGTTTGCCTTGACGAGTCAACAGCGCACCGCAACCGCGCAAGCTCAAGGCTTTTTTAAACATGAAATCATCCCTGTGAATATTGCACAGCGTAAGGGTGATCCAATCGTAGTCGACACGGATGAACATCCACGTGCATCTACCACCTTAGCAGCTTTGGCGAAACTCAAGCCAGTCGTGACAGCAGAAGGCACCGTCACTGCGGGGAATGCTTCAGGCATCAATGACGGTGCAGCTGCTGTACTGATCGCTTCGGAACAAGCGGTTGAACAGTACCAACTTAAACCCCGTGCCAAGATTATTGCGTCTACGACTGTGGGTGTAGAACCACGCATCATGGGCTTTGCACCTGCACCTGCCATCAAGAAACTCCTCCAACAAGTCCATCTGACATTAGAACAGATGGATGTGATTGAACTGAATGAAGCCTTTGCAGCACAAGCACTGGCGGTAACGCGTGATCTTGGTTTAGCAGACGACACCACTCAAGTGAATCCAAACGGTGGTGCAATTGCCATTGGTCATCCACTGGGTGCATCAGGTGCACGTTTAGTTACCACGGCTTTGAACCAGTTAGAACAAACCGGTGGAACCTATGCCTTGTGTTCGATGTGTATTGGTGTCGGTCAAGGCATTGCAATGATTATTCAGCGCGTTTAAAGCAGATTTAAGGATAACGATCATGAGCCAGTTATATGCCAGCTTATTTTACCAAAAAGAGGTGACTGAAATTTTCAGTGATCGCGCGTTGGTGTCATACATGATTGAGGCTGAAGTTGCCTTGGCAAAATCGCAGGCTCAGGTCGGTGTCATTCCAGAATCTGCAGCAACAGCAATTTCCCAAGTTGCCCAGACTGCCCTCGATCAGATTGATTTTGATGCTTTGGCTGTAGCAACAGGCTTAGCGGGCAATATTGCGATTCCATTTGTAAAGCAATTAACCGCAATTGTGAAACAAAGTGATGAAGATACTGCGCGCTATGTGCACTGGGGTGCAACTAGTCAGGACATTTTAGATACCGCCTGTATTTTGCAATGCCGTGCAGCAATGACGCAGGTTGAAGCTTTAATTCAAGAATGTTATCGCGCAGCTTTAGCTCAAGTACAGCAGTATCGTTCACACGTGATGATTGGACGCACATGGTTACAGCAAGGTTTACCGATTACGCTGGGGCATAAATTCGCACGTTGGGCTTCGGCTTTTCATCGTGATTTAGCCCGTATTGAAGCTATGAAATCACGTGTGTTCACTGCGCAATTAGGCGGTGCAGTGGGTTCATTGGCATCTTTGCAAAATCAAGGCACAGCAGTTGTGCAAGCATTTGCAGCACAGTTACAACTTTCAGTTTCAAGCTGTACTTGGCATGGTGAGCGCGACCGTATTGTCGAAGTGGCGGGTGTTCTCGCAATAGTGACAGGTGGTCTGGGCAAAATGGCACGTGACTGGTCGTTGATGATGCAAACTGAAATTGCAGAAGTATTTGAGCCGGCAGCGAAAGGGCGTGGTGGCTCATCAACCATGCCACATAAGCGTAATCCTGTTGCTGCGGCATCCGTTTTGGCAGCAGCCAATCGTGTGCCTGTGCTGATGTCAAGTTTGTACCAAAGCATGGTGCAGGAACATGAGCGTAGTCTAGGTGGATGGCATGCGGAATGGTTGGCATTGCCTGAAATTTTCCAACTCTGTGCAGGTGCTTTAGAGCGGACTTTGGGCGTTCTACAAGGGATGCAAGTTAATGCTGAAAATATGCAACGTAATTTAGCTTGCACACAGGGTTTGATCATGGCAGAAGCGGTCATGATGGCATTGGCGCCACACATCGGACGTTTACAGGCTCATCATTTGGTAGAGGACGCGTGTAAAACAGCTGTTGCAAAAGGCGTGCACTTAAGAGATGTGATTGCTGAATTGGATCAAGTTAAAGACTTATTCAGCGTAGCTCAGATTTCAGAAATTTTTAAACCCGAATCTTATCTTGGCAATATTCAAGACCAGATTGATGCGGTGTTGCAAGAGGCAAAAGGAGAGGCAAAGTGAATATCACGATGACCAATCGTCAAGGCAAGACTTTATCCGTTGCGATCAGTGGCCAAGACAATGCGCCTGTGATTGTATTTTCAAATTCACTCGGTACCGATCAAGGCATGTGGCAGCCACAAGTTGCTACCTTTGAACAGCAGTTTAAAGTAGTGACCTATGACACCCGTGGTCATGGGAAAAGCGATGTGATTGAGCAAACCACTGTACAAAATCTTGCAGAAGATGTGATTGATATTCTTGATGGTTTAAACATTGAAAAAGCGCATTTCTGCGGCATTTCGATGGGCGGCATGACCGCTTTATGGCTCGGTATTCACCATGCAGATCGTTTTCATAGCATTACCGTGGCCAACTCAGCAGCCAAAATCTGGAATGAAGAAGGATGGAATACGCGTGCCGATGCCGTGATTGAAAATGGTTTGGCAGATTTGGTCGCGACAACACATACACGTTGGTTCAGCGAACAGTTTGATTATCAACACGATGCTTTGGCGCAGCGCACCATTCAGTCTTTAGCGACTACGCCAGCATTGGGTTATGCAGAATCTTGCCGTGCATTGGCACAAGCCGATTTGAGCAACGAGATTCAGAATATTCACATTCCAACTTTAGTAATTGCAGGGGCTTTGGATCCTGTAACGACAGTTGATGATGGCATTTTCATGCAACAACAGATTCAAAAGAGTGAACTCGCGGTGATTGATGCATCGCATCTTTCCAATATTGAGCAGCCCGAGTTGTTTAATCAAACCCTCAGTCAGTTTATTGAATCGATTCAATAGTTTAAGGATTTTAAAAGGACTTTCAGCCCAAGGAGGCAGGTATGGCGTCTCAGGAATACGCTACTCAAAAAACGAGTATAGACGCACAAGCACTGATTAATGATGCACCGATTAGCAAATATCAGTGGTTGATCGCAATTGTATGTTTTCTCATTGTTTTTGTTGACGGTATTGATACTGCGGCAATGGGTTTTATTGCTCCAGCTTTGGCACAAGACTGGGGGATAGATCGCTCTCAATTGGGTCCAGTCATGAGTGCAGCTTTAGGTGGCATGATCATTGGTGCTTTGGTGTCTGGTCCAACCGCTGACCGCTTTGGGCGAAAGATTGTTTTAAGTGTTTCGATGCTGATTTTTGGTGGTTTTACTCTGGCATCGGCATATGCAACTGACTTAAACACTTTAGTGGTACTGCGCTTTTTAACGGGTATTGGTTTGGGTGCTGCAATGCCGAATGCAACCACGCTATTTTCTGAATATTGCCCGCAGCGCTCACGCTCGTTACTCGTGACCTGCATGTTCTGTGGTTACAACTTAGGTATGGCGACAGGCGGTTTCATTAGCAGTTGGTTGATCCCAACCTTTGGTTGGCACAGCTTATTCTTATTGGGCGGTTGGTCGCCACTGATCTTGATGATCTTGGTGATTTTCTTCTTACCTGAGTCTTATCGTTTCTTGATTGTGAAAGGTCGTGACAGTGAAAAAGTCCGAAAAATTTTGACGCGTATTGCTCCGACGCAAGTACAGGCTGTTACAGAGTTTCATGTACCTGAAGAAAAAACTGAAGGTGCAGAAAAGAAAGGTGTGTTTAGCATGCTGTTCTCTCAGAAATATGTCAAAGGTACGGTTTTATTGTGGCTGACCTATTTCATGGGTCTGGTCATGATTTATCTACTCACCAGTTGGTTACCAACCTTAATGCGTGAAACTGGCGCAACGATGGAACGAGCTGCATTTATTGGTGGTTTATTCCAGTTTGGCGGTGTCCTCAGTGCTTTATTTATTGGCTGGGCAATGGACCGTTTCAACCCGAACCGCATTATTGCAGGCTTCTACTTGGTCGCTGGGATCTTTGCCTTTGCCGTTGGTCAGAGCTTAGCAAATCCAACCTTACTTGCCATTTTAGTGCTTTGCGCTGGTGTTGCAATTAATGGTGCGCAGTCGGCAATGCCAGCACTGAGTGCGCGTTTTTACCCAACCCAATGCCGTGCAACAGGTGTGGCGTGGATGTCTGGGATTGGTCGTTTCGGTGCAGTATTTGGTGCATGGATCGGCGCAGTTTTACTGGGCAATGACTGGTCGTTTACAGCTATTTTAAGTCTGCTGTTAATTCCAGCAACAGCAGCAGCAGTCGCTATTTTTGTTAAATCACTGGTCGCACATACCGATGCGACCTAATTGAGGTTTCTCCCATGAATGATGAACAACGTTATCAACAAGGAATTACCGTACGCACTGAAGTGCTGGGTGAAAAGCATGTCGGTCGTTCACTTGAGAACTTGAATGATTTCAATGCCGACTTCCAAAATTTTATTAGCCGTTTTGCGTGGGGCGAAGTCTGGTCTAGACCGGGCATGCCGCGTCATACCCGTAGCTTAGTCACCATTGCCGTTTTATTGGCACTGGGCCGTGAAGACGAACTACGTATGCATTTACGTGCTTGTTTTAACAATGGTGTGACCAAGGATGATTTAAAAGAGTTGATTTTGCACTGTTCTCTGTATGCAGGTTTACCCGCAGCCAATGCAGCTATGCATATGGCAGAAGAAGTTTTTGCAGATTTGGGTATTGCCCCGCAAAAGCTCAGCGAACAGCAGCTTAGCCAAGAACAAATGAATCAAGAGTAATGGAACAAGATTAAGAGGGACGTCACATGTCGCAACTTATTTTAGGTGCTTATGCACAACGCAATACCGAAGATCATCCGCCAGCATATGCACCCGGCTATAAAACCAGTGTATTACGCTCGCCTAAAAATGCATTGATCTCAATTGCAGAAACTTTAACTGAAGTGACCGCACCGCATTTCAGTGCAGACCAGTTTGGTCCTAAAGACAATGATTTGATCTTGAACTATGCCAAAGAAGGTTTGCCGATTGGCGAGCGCATTATTGTGCATGGTTATGTCCGTGATCAGTTTGGTCGCCCAGTCAAAAATGCTTTGCTCGAAGTGTGGCAAGCCAATGCTTCAGGGCGCTACCGTCATCCAAATGACCAATTTATTGGTGCAATGGACCCGAACTTTGGCGGCTGTGGTCGCATGATGACCGATGCCAATGGTTATTTTGTATTCCGTACCATTAAACCAGGTCCATATCCTTGGCGTAACCGTATTAATGAATGGCGTCCTGCACACATTCATTTCTCTTTGATTGCTGATGGTTGGGCACAACGTCTTATTTCGCAGTTCTACTTTGAAGGCGATACGCTCATTGATTCGTGTCCAATTATTAAAACCATTCCTTCGGAAGAACAACGTCGTGCATTGATTGCTTTAGAAGACAAGAGCAACTTCATTGAAGCAGACAGCCGTTGTTACCGCTTTGACATCACTTTACGTGGTCGTCGTGCGACTTATTTCGAAAATGATTTGACTTAATTCAGGGAGAACAACATGAACAATTGGAACTTTCAAGAATTGCATGAAACTCCATCTCAAACAGGTGGACCATATGTACACATTGGTTTGTTACCAAAACAAGCCAACATTGAAGTCTTTGAAAATAACTTTAACAACCAACTGGTTAAAGAAAATACTTTAGGCGAACGCATTCGCTTGGAAGGTCAGGTGTTTGACGGCTTAGGTTTGCCATTACGTGATGTTTTAATCGAGATTTGGCAAGCTGATGCCAATGGCGTGTATCCAAGTGCGGCTGACATTCAAGGCAAAGCAGTCGACCCTAATTTCCTTGGTTGGGGACGTACAGGCGCAGACTTCGAAACAGGTTTCTGGAGTTTTAATACCATTAAGCCGGGTGCTGTTCCAGGCCGTAAAGGCACAACTCAAGCTCCGCATATTGCACTGATCATTTTTGCACGTGGCATCAATATTGGCTTAAACACGCGTGTTTACTTTGATGATGAAGCGGAAGCAAATGCACAAGATCCTGTGCTCAAAGGCATTGAATGGGCACCACGTCGTCAGACTTTAATTGCTAAGCGCGAAGAGCGTGATGGTGAAGTGGTTTATCGCTTTGACATTCGCATTCAAGGCGAAGATGAAACGGTGTTTTTAGATATCTAAGTTGATTCAGTTCAATGCAGAACACTTTGCACAGGCTCGATAGATAAAAGTTTATACGTGGTGATGGTATGACCCATTTCATTCATCTCACGTATGTTTACCTTTGATGACAGAAGTCAGGCAATAGTTTGAAAATACAAGGAAATGTAATGATGACAATCAAAAAATTAGCAATGCAACTCTACTTAAGCAGTGCTGTTATCGCAGCAATGCCAGCATTTGGAGCTGAAGTGGCTCAATCAAACGCACAGCACTATATGGTGAAAAACGTCAATATTGGCGACTTACCTGTTAAAACCATCGTACCCATTACCGCAAAAACGGCTGAACAAGCGATTGCACAAGCCAAAGTGATTGCCAGCAATCCAGATGTGGACCTGGCTGAGTTCCGTATCGATTTACTCGAATTTTCTGCCGACACTAAAAAAGTCATCGCATTGGGTCAGCAGCTGAATCAAATTTTAAAAGACAAACCGTTGATCGCGACCATTCGTACCCATAACGAAGGCGGAAAAATGACAGTGTCTGACCAAGACTATGAAAAAATTTATCGTGAATACCTGAAAAAGCCATTTATGCAATTGCTGGATATTGAAATGTTCCGTGATGCAGGCAGTGTGGCGAAATTAATCAAATTGGCGCATGACAAGAAGGTGTTGGTGATCATGTCGAATCATGATTTTGCAAAAACACCTGAGCAACAAGACATCGAAAACCGTCTGCTAAAACAAGATCAGATGGGTGCCGACATTTTGAAAATTGCGGTAATGCCAAAGTCAAAACAAGATGTCTTTATCCTCATGAATGCCACCTTGGCCGTCAGCCAAAAAAGTCAAAAACCACTACTGACCATGTCGATGGGGCAGTTGGGCACCATTTCACGTGTGGCGACTGCCAACATGGGCGGTAGCCTAAGTTTTGGCATGATTGGTGAAGCCTCTGCACCGGGTCAAATTGATGTGACTCAACTCAAACAGTTGCTGAAAATTGTACAACCAACCCCTTAACGCACTGCGTTATTCATGTTCAAGGATAGAAAAGGATTTAAAATATGAAACCATCAACTTTACGTTTGACCACATTGGTTTTGAGTTTAGCGGCATCAGGTTTGGCCAGTGCAGAAACTTATATTGTGGATCGTTATCAGGACGATAGTGCAAAAGGTTCACTGCGTTGGGCGATTGAACAATCGAATGCCAATGCGACGCAAGAAAATGAAATTCACATCCAAGCTGTGGGGCAAGCCCCCTATGCAATTAAACTAAATCAGCCTTTGCCGCCAATTAAGTCTTCAGTGAAGATCATCGGGATGCAATGGGACAAAACAGGCGAGTTTATTGCGATTGATGGTTCAAATTATATTAAAGGTGAGGGTGCGAAAGCGTGTCCGGGGGCAAACCCTGAACAGTATGGCACCAACGTCCGTACCATGAGTTTGCCGGGTCTGGTGCTGCAAGATGTCAATGGCGTGACTTTAAAAGGTCTCGATATCCACCGTTTCTGTATCGGTGTCCTGATTAACCGTTCGAGCAACAACTTAATTCAGCATAACCGTATCAGTAATAACTACGGTGGTTCAGGCGTGATGTTGACGGGTGATGATGGTAAGGGCAATCCAACCTCGACCACCACCAATAACAACAAAGTCTTGAACAACTTGTTTGTCGATAATGGCGATGGTCTTGAGCTTACCCGTGGCGCGGCATTTAACCTTGTGGCCAACAACTTATTTACTTCAACCAAAGCCAATCCAGAGCCGTCTCAGGGTATTGAAATCCTGTGGGGTAATGACAATGCAGTAGTTGGGAATAAATTTGAAAATTACTCTGATGGTTTGCAAATCAACTGGGGTAAGCGCAACTACATCGCTTATAACGAACTGACCAACAACTCAATTGGCTTTAACCTCACTGGTGATGGCAACATTTTTGACAGCAATAAAGTTTATGCTAACCGTCTTGGCATTGCCATTCGTTCAGAAAAAGATGCCAATGCTCGCACAACCTTGACCAAAAACTTAATTTGGGACAATGGCAAAGACATTAAACGCTGTGAAGCAGGTGGTTCATGTGTGCCAGATCAACGTTTGGGTGCCATTGTATTTGCAGTGCCTGCACTAGAACATGCTGGCTTTGTCGGTTCTCGTGGTGGTGGTGTGGTGATTGAAGATGCAAAACTTCAAAAAACTTGCACACAGCCAAATGAGCAAGGCTGTAATGCGATGCCAAACCAAAACATCCAAGCACCGCGTTTAAGCTATAACAAAGGACAAATTACAGCGACAGTTCAAGGGCAACCAAATCAACGCTACCAAGTTGAATTCTTTGCCAACCGTCAAGCGAATAGTCAAGAAGCTGAACAATACTTAGGGGCTCAAGTACTCACAACCAATGCACAAGGTCAAGGTCAAGCCTCTTGGAAAGCACTGAGTGGTGCTGCAAGTGCGACAGCGAATGTAACCGACCATTTGGGTGCAACTTCTGAACTCAGCCCAGCCGTTCGCATTAAATAATAAAAACCGGATGGAAAGCTCACTTTAGTTGAGCTTTCCTCACAACAAAGGATGTTTGGTATGCAACAATTATTAAAATTAGGCACATTATCTTTGGCACTTTTAACTTGCCAATTTGCTTCTGCCAATGAATTTTATTCGGCAGACCGTCAATGGTTATTCGGTGATTGGAACGGTGAACGGAAGCAACTGGAAGATCAAGGTTATAAATTTACCGCTGCAATTATGAGTCAGGCAGCAACCAATTTGGCTGGTGGCTATAACGATGACAATACCTTGGAAAATGCGGGACAACTGACCTTAGGCGCTAATTTCGATTTAAGTAAAATAGCAGGTTGGGAAAACACCACCGCAGGTTTAATGATTACCAAACGTGATGGTAATTCTTTAACTCTAGAACGGATTAAAGATCCGCGTGCCAGCACATTAGGCAATACCCAAGAAATTTACGGGCGTGGAAAAATCTGGCGCCTCACCCAAGCATGGATCAAAACGGGATTTGACGACAATAAAGTCCAATTCAAGATTGGTCGTATGGGGATGTCGGATGACTTTAACAGCTCACAATGTGAATTCCAGAACTTGCTGCTTTGTGGTGGTCAGTTAGGTAAATCCATTGGCTCTATCTGGTACAACTGGCCTGTAGGACTCTGGGGTACCAATCTTAAATACCAATTTGCACCTGCATGGTCACTTGGTCTGGGTGTGTATGAAGTCAACCCAGACAATGTCAAAACAGACTCAGACAGTGATGGCTTTAACCTCGATATGGACAATGTTGAGGGCGCCACCATTCCTTTAGAGTTGGCTTGGAAACCAAAACTTGCCACATTTAATAGTTTACCAGGCGAATATAAACTCGGTGCACTGTATTCCACAGCAGAAGCTAAAGATGTGGGCACATCAGGAGAAATCCACGATGGCAAATATAGTTTTTGGTTGAATGCTCAACAACAACTGACTCAACACGGGGCTGATCCGAAGCGCGGTTTATATATCAGTTTCAATGGGGTCATCAATGACCGAGACACGACCGCTGTAGAAAGTACACAACAACTGGCACTTTGGTATAAAGGCCCTTTTGATAGCCGTCCAAATGATTCTATTGGTTTTGGTTTGGCCAACTATGTGATGAATGATCGTGTGACGGATAAGCAAATAGCCACCAACGAAGGCCGTGGTTATTACAGTTATGACGCGCGTGCCAGTGACTATGTCCCAATTCAACATGACGAACTCAATGTTGAGTTGAACTATACCTATCAGTGGTCACCTGCGGTGATGCTCAGACCCAACCTACAATATATCTATCAACCCTCTGGTGTGAAAGAAGTGGATGATGCTTGGGTGGCGGGTCTTAGCGTTAAGGTGAATTTTTAATCGTTGAAGCAAGTTAATTGTGGATGCTCAAAGTTTGTATGTGGTGTGAATGATGCTCAAAACAAAGTATGCGAGATCTTTTAAAACACAGCATTTGGAGTAAAAAGTATGTCCGAAGCGCAATCTCAACCCATATTTAAAATATGGTGCTTTATATTAGGTTTAGCTTTATTGCTGACTGGCTTATTTTATTTAATCGGTGGTGGAAAACTGATTAGTCTAGGTGGTTCATGGTACTTCCTGATTGCAGGTTTATTGACCACTATTTCCGCAATATTTATTTTTAGAAAAAAAGCACTGGGTGTCTGGATTTTTGCACTGGTTTTTCTTGGAACCGTGGTTTGGGCACTGTTTGATGCAGGTTGGGATTTTTGGGCACTCCATTCACGGTTAATGTTTCCTGCGGGTTTATTTGCCGCACTCTGTTTTACCTTGCCTGCTATTCATAAGTACCAATTTCAAATTACGCCTTCAGCACCCGCTTATGCCTTAGGTGGTTTGACGGTGTTAGGTATGCTCGGTGGTTTGTATGGCATGTTTATTCCACATCCAACGGTAAAAGCCAGTGGTGAAGAGCTACCCCTAGTACCTGTAACGGCTCAAACCCAACAAGTGAATTGGTCGCACTATGGTAATGATGCCGGTGGAAGTCGTTTTGCTGCGTTGGATCAGATCAACCGAAATAATGTATCTCAGTTAAAGGAGGCATGGCGCTTTCAAACAGGCGATATGACCACAGGTACGGGTAATGGTGCAGAAGACCAGCTCACGCCTTTACAGGTGGGTGATAAAGTCTTTTTATGTACACCGCATAACAACATCATTGCTTTAGATGTAGATACAGGTAAACAAGTCTGGAAGGCTGAAGTGAACTCTAAAGCGGATGCTTGGGAGCGTTGCCGTGGTGTGGGTTACTTTGACTCGACTCAAGCCTTGGTACAACCGACTTTAGCCGGTGCAAGTGCGGTGACAGCGGTGGCAAACAATACCGCATGTCCACGTCGTGTTTATACCAATACACCTGATGGTCGTTTAATTGCAGTCAATGCCGATACAGGCGAACGCTGTAAAGACTTTGGTGTCGATGGAACGGTGAACTTACTGGAAGGTCTAGGTGCGGGCACGCAAGCGCCTCGTTTTGAAGTGACCTCGGCGCCAACCATTGCAGGCACCAGTATCATCGTTGGAAGTCGTATTGCTGATAACTTTTCAGCGGATATGCCAGGTGGCGTGATTCGTGCTTATGATGTGATTACTGGGCAACTGCGTTGGGCTTTTGATCCTCGTAACCCAAATCCAAATTATGTCCTGAAACCGGGTGAAATCTATAAACGTAGTTCGGCTAACTCTTGGGCGGCAATGTCCTACGACCCCCAAATGAACACGGTGTTCTTACCGATGGGGAGTTCATCGGTCGATGTTTGGGGCGGAAACCGTCAACCTGTAGATCATAAATACAATTCTTCTGTTTTGGCTTTGGATGCAACCACAGGTAAAGAAAAGTGGGTTTATCAAACCGTTCACAATGATCTTTGGGACTTCGATTTACCCATCCAGCCAAGCTTGGTCGATTTTCCAATGCAAAATGGGCAAACCAAACCTGCTGTCGTCATTGGCACCAAGTCTGGTCAGTTCTTTGTACTCGACCGTGTGACAGGCAAGCCTTTAACTAAAGTGGTTGAACAACCTGTCAAAGCTGCAGATATTCCTGATGAGCAATACAGTGCAACTCAGCCACGTTCAGTTGAAATGCCACAAATTGGCAATCAGACTTTGACTGAATCGGACATGTGGGGCGCAACGCCATTTGACCAGTTGATGTGTCGCATTAACTTTAAATCCATGCGTTATGATGGTCTCTTTACAGCACCGGGTTCTGATATATCTTTGAGTTTTCCGGGTTCTTTGGGTGGGATGAACTGGGGCAGTATCGCATTTGACCCAACGCATCGTTATATGTTTGTCAACGACATGCGCTTAGGTCTGTGGATTCAGCTGATTAAACAAACGCCTGAAGATTTAAAACTTGAAGCCAGTGGTGGAGAGAAGGTCAACACAGGTATGGGCGCAGTGCCAATGAAAGGTACACCGTATAAAGTGAATAAAAACCGCTTTATGTCTGTATTGGGCATTCCATGCCAAAAACCACCATTCGGAACTATGACTGCGATTGATATGAAAACCCGTCAAGTGGCTTGGCAGGTGCCTTTAGGTACGGTTGAAGATACTGGTCCAATGGGCATTAAAATGGGCTTAAAAGCGCCGATTGGTATGCCAACCATTGGTGGCCCAATGGCGACTCAAGGTGGTTTAGTGTTCTTTGCTGCAACACAAGACTTCTACTTGCGCGCCTTCAATTCATCTAATGGTGAAGAGTTATGGAAAGCGCGTTTACCCGTAGGTAGCCAAGGGACACCGATGAGCTACATTTCTCCAAAAACAGGCAAGCAATATGTGGTCATTTCCGCGGGTGGGGCACGTCAGTCGCCTGATCATGGTGATTATGTGGTTGCGTATAGCTTAGCCGATTAAAACGTTTATTGTATGGGAAGCCTGTCGAGATCATACGCTTCCCATTTTTATGGTAATAACAAGCAAGGAAATATTGTGCGATTAACTTATTTGATGCCTGCGCCTTTTAAACAAGCCTTATTGACTGCGGTTATTCTACAATCTATGCATGCTTATGCAGAAATGACAGAATATCAACTTCCTGTGATCACTGTCCAAGCGGTACATACCGAGAGCGAGTTGTTATCGACTTCTGCATCCATTCAAAAAGTCCAAGCGGCTACAGTACAAAATAATGTCAATGTGAACCTATCTGAAGTATTACAAGGGGTTGCAGGCTTACAAATTAATAACCGTGAAAACTATGCGCAAGACTTGCAGATTTCGATGCGTGGCTTTGGCGCTCGTTCGACTTTTGGCGTGCGTGGCATTCGGATGTATGTCGATGGTATTCCTGCGACCATGCCTGATGGTCAAGGGCAAAGTTCCAATATTGACCTCAATAGTTTAGATCACATCGAAGTACTGACAGGGCCATTTTCATCTTTATATGGTAATTCATCAGGTGGAACCATTTTGGCTGAGACCAAAGAAGGACAAGGCAAAGACTCAATCCAAGTGGGGCTAAATGCAGGCAGCCACCATAAGCAACAAACCAATATCCAATTACAAGGGGGTTCTGAACAGGCCAATCAACCCGCTTATGTGATTAGTTCCTCTTATTTTGATACCGATGGTTTTCGAGACCATAGCGCAGCACAAAAAGTACTGAATAATGCCAAACTGACATGGAACTTAGAGGATGGCAGTAAAATCAACTGGGTGATGAATCGTGTCGATATTGATGCCGACGACCCACAAGGCCTCAGTCGTGAGCAGTTGAAAACCAATCCCAAACAAGTGAATGACCGTACCAATACTTATAATGTCCGTAAAGAAATTGAACAAACCCAAACAGGACTAACGTGGACTAAGCCGCTGAATGATCAGCAAGAGCTATATAGCATGTTCTATTTGGGCAACCGAAAGGTCGTACAATATCAGTCGATTCCTAAATGTGGGATAAATAAAGTTACAGGGGAATGTATACCAAACTCTTCACAACTTAATCCTCGCCATGCAGGTGGCGTAATTGACTTTGACCGAGATTATTATGGTTGAACCGTACCAGGTTTGTCGGAGACTTTTTTATTTAAGTTAGGCCACCTGACCTAACGGATTAATCTTATCATAGTACATTGCTTCAAACTCAAAAGGCGATACATAACCCAGTGCGCTGTGTACA